>CAMDCC010000058.1 GCA_945889545.1 Bifidobacterium breve
GACTGGTATCAGCGCGACTCAACGCGATGACGAACGCGCCCACAACGCCCGCGAGTGCAGCAGTCCAGAGCGCGGTAGCGAGCACACCGGGCTTTGGAATCACATCCGCGAGCTCGTGCCGCGAAGCAAACGCTGCTGCGCCGGCGACAAGAACGCCGAGCATCACGACCGCGTGCAAAACGACCAGGGGCCCTCGGCGAGAAGGCTGTTGCGAGTTTCTCAGTCCAACCAATGCGCGACCATTGTGAAGCAATGCATGGCACACGCAGATTGCAGCAAGTGCTGGCCATGCTTCGACATCGCCGCGGTCGAGTGACACCGCTGCGAAGACCCCCACCAGGTAGATGGGAAGAAAGCGAAACGCCACGTAGCGGACGGGATGCGAGGTCAGCGCATAATCAATTCCGCTATCGAGAGTCATATAGCTCTCGGGCCACTCGACTTCCACAGCCCGATAGAACATGTAGAGCACACCCACTCCGAGAACAGTTGCGAGCAGAGAATCAGCCAAGGCGAGCCCTCGGTCACGAGATTGGAGTTATCGGATGGACGAGCCACGAACGTACAAGACGGAAATGGTCTCGGTCGATGGCCGCCCCTTGATAGAGGTGGACTCAATGACCCGGGATGGCGATCTGCTCGAGCTTCGCGGAACCGCGTCGGTGTACGAAGCCACGTTGCTGATACGCGTCCGCGCGCCAACCGGCAACGAGACGGTCGAGGTCATCCAGGCATCGGTCGGCGGTCCGGAACGCGGCGAATGGTCTGGGACGATTCACGCGCGTCCAGAAGACACGATCATCATCGGACAGCACGAGTCAGAAGAAGGGGCCGCCTCGGCACCGCTTCGAATGATCACGATCCCACCGAGTGATGCGTAGTGAAAAGAGATGTGTCACACCTGGGAGGGTGGAACGTCCAGAGTGGGTGCGGCAAGACTCGAACTTGCGACATCTGCCTTGTAAGCGCGCGAGTACGAATCCTTCGACATCCCCCACCGACCGTTTCAGCAGGTCAAAGTGATCGTACCGGTCACTGGCGGATTCGCCTACCCACCCACGGACGCGCCGATTCTGGGATGGATTCTGGGACGGCCGAGCTTTCAGAAAAACACTCGTCAAGGACGGGGCAACCTCTCTATTGCAGTTCTCAGGGCCGCGGACGTCGTAACGAACCCCGTGCGCGAACTAAGGCCCAACCTGAATGGCGACCCGCCCCCCGTGATGCGCAGTGTCGTAGACCGTTCCTGGTTCAGCCCGACGTCCAATGCGTTGTGCTCCGTCGCGGCTTGTGAAGCGGTGTTCGTTGGCAACCGTTGGCAAATAGGTCAGTTCCTAGTTTGATCGGCCGTCCACTTCGAGCCTGGACGGAACGGCGTCGACGCCCGTTCGACGCGTACCGTGTGAACCCTTGGGACGAGACACGCTCAGGCTCGGGCTGATCGGCTGTGGTGCCGCGGCGCAACTACATCTGCCAGCGGTCGAAGCAGCAACACGTTGCATCGTGACCGGGGCGATCGACATCGATCAGGCGTGCGCCAAAGCTGTCGCCGTCCGCACCGGCGCGCAGGTCTTCGAGACCCTCGATCAGGGGCTCGCTTCGGGAACCTTCGACGCTGTATTGGTGCTGCTCCCGCATCACCTCCATGAGGACGCGACGATCGCTGCATTCAACGCGGGACAGCACGTGTTCCTCGAGAAGCCGATGGCGCCGACGGTCGACGCGTGCTCACGGATCCTCGACGCGGCCAGCCGCGCCGGACGCGTCTTCATGGTGGGCGAGAACGCCCAGTACTGGCCGGAGATCACGCTCGCCCAGCAGCTCCTGAACGAAGGGGCGATCGGTGATGTCGTGACCGTACGAGCCTGGCATTGCCTCCCACCCATGAGCGAGTTTCTCGAGGGCAATGCTCCGTGGCGCTTGTCGCGCGCCCACGCAGGGGGTGGTGTCGCGATCGACGCCGGATCGCACTGGCTACGACCGCTGCGCCGGTGGCTTGGCGAGCTCGTCGAGGTGGTTGCGGTAACCGGGCGGCCGTATCCGGCGATGGAGGGTGAGTCGATGGTTCGCGCCCTCTGTCGGTTCGAGACCGACGTGGTCGCGAGCTTCGACGTCGTTCTCCCACCCGGACCTGGGTTTGCTCCGGTCCCGGTGTTCCAGATCACGGGCACGACGGGCGAGATCGTCATCGAGCTCGGCGGGCGCGTGAGGGTGTACGACGGGTCAGACCCTGGTGGCGTCGTTGCCGGTCACGGGAGCTACTTGCAGAGCTTCGTCGATCAGTTCGCCGCCTTCGAAGCGGCGGTCCTGGATGGCGTGCAACCCGCGGTATCTCCGGAGTATTCGGTCGGTGAGCTGCGCGGCGCGCTCGCGATGTACCGCTCGGCGGAATCTCGCATGTGGGAGCCGGTGTGGTGATCTCGGCCTGTGCTCAGAGATCGAGCGACTCGATGGGATTCGCGAGATCGAATTGGACGTCGGCAAGTCGAGCAGCCGACCGCTGGAGTTCCGCGATCGTCCATTGGTGATCGGTCGAGATCGTGTCGACGACTGCCCATGGTTGGATCAAGTGGACGTTCCTACCTTGGACGAAGAATGTCCTGCCCTCGATGGGGCAGTCCTCGGTGGCGAGGTACGCGACGAACGGTGAAATGTTCGATGGCGAGCTCGGGTCGAATCCGTCGTCGGCCTGGCGCACATTGCCGTGGTCGGACATAAGGTCCTCGGTGAGGCGGGTCCGTGCTGCTGGCGCAATCGCATTGCACCGGACGCCGTAGCGACCGAGCTCCATCTGGCAGATGGTCGTGAAGGTGGCGATGCCCGACTTGGCCGCTCCGTAGTTGGTCTGGCCGGCGTTCCCGAACAGTCCGGACGTCGACGTGGTGTTGATGACAGACGCCGCCACCGGCGTTCCGGCCTTGGACTGCTCTCGCCAATACCGAGCAGCCCATTTCGTGGGCAGGAAGTGGCCCTTGAGATGAACACGGACCACAGCGTCCCAATCGTCCTCCGTCATGTTCACCACCATCCGGTCACGGAGGATGCCTGCGTTGTTCACGAGCGCGTGCAGCGTGCCGAACTCTTCGATCGCCGTGTCGACCAGGCGCCTTGACCCTTCCCAGTCGGCGACATCGTCGGTATTCGCGACGGCGCGGCCGCCCGCGTCGATGATTTCGTCGACCACTTGTCGTGCGGGCGCGCGGTCGCTCCCCGTCCCGTCGGTTGCACCACCACGGTCGTTGACGACCACCATGGCGCCTTCGCGTGCAAAAAGCAGCGCGTGTTCGCGCCCGATGCCGCGGCCTGCCCCGGTAACGATGGCGACGCGGCCGTCCAACGCTCGCACGCCGTGCTACTTCCCCGTTCCAGGTGGTCGCCAGGGTTGGTCAGGGGGGAGCGTGCCGTCGACGTCGGTGAAGTCGTACGCGTCGGCCAAGCCGTGGGTGGTCACAGCGCGACCGGTCCAGCGCATGACGTCGGGATCGGACGCGAGCGCGACGATTCCCAAACCCGTGAACTCGGGAGATTCCGTGATCGTTTCGTCCACTCCAGACATCTGCATCACCCGCTCGGTGCGCACGAGATAGGGCCACACCGACACCACGGCGACTCCATGCTCTGCAAGCGGACGCGCCGCGTCCTTGGCAAGCCGGTCGAGAGCGGCCTTACCGATCCCGTAGGCGATGTGATGGAAGTATCGAACCGCACCCGCGGAGCTCACGTTCACAATGAGCCCGCGCCCGTCGCGCACCATCACCTGCGCCGCATGATGGCTCGCGACATACGCGGACCGCGTGCCCACATCGATCATCACGTCCCAGTCAGAGATCGGTGTCTCCCAGAACGGTGTCCGGGGATCCATGCGCTTCGGCACGGCAAACGCGTTGTTCACAAGTACGTCGAGACGACCCTGCTCGCGCTCGATGCGCGCGAAAAGCGCTTCGACCTCTTCATCGTTGGCGTGATCGCAAGGCACCGCTATCCCCTGACCTCCGCGCGCCTCAACCGCCTGGACCGTCTCACCGAGGCTGCCACCCAACCCCGCCGTGTCGGGTCCTTGCGCGCGACCGGTCACATACACCGTTGCGCCAGCCGCACCAAGCGCGAGCGCGCACCCCTTCCCGATACCTCGACTCGCACCAGTCACGAGCGCGATCCTGTTGGTGAGATTCCCGCTGGGGTCCGTCATGAGCGCGCCGGCGCGACCGTTGCTTCGTCATCCGCGAACGCCGCGAGCATCCGGTCCACGACCGCCACGGTCGCGTCGGTGTCACCGGCCGTGAGGATGTGCAGGGTTGCTTCCACGAAGACGCCCATGATCACGCGCGCGAGCACTTCTGGATCCACGGGCGCCACGTCGCCGCGGGCGATCCCGCGTTCGAGCAGGTGCCGAAGGTGTTCCACGGCCTGTTCTTGGTCTCCCCGGCCAGCCTCGTCGAGCGCCGGTACCAGCCAGACGTCGCGGAGAAAAAACCTCGCTGCGGGCTGTCGCTCCAACGTCGCGACCATGACGCGAAAGCCTCGGCGCAAGTTCTCTACTGTGCCGACTGCGGGATCGGTGACTCGGGCTGCTTCCAGGGCAACTTCGCTCCACAGCGCCCGTTGGAGATCGCGGGCGAGGTCGTCCTTGTCGGTGAACCAGTAATAGACGGCACCTTTCGTGAGCCCGGCTCGAGCTGCGATCTCCTCGATCGACGCCCGGTGATAGCCCTGCTCGGCGAAGACCGCGAGGGCCGCGTCCATGATGCGGTCGCGCGTGACGCGGGGCTCACGCTTGGCCATCGGCTCCCCCGGCCGTCTTCTGCCCGCGGACCCATCCCGCGGTGCCGGCGAGGAACTGCTCGACATCGTTGGCCTTGCGCGCTGCGACGTCCTTGAACCACGCGGGGATGTAGGCCTCGATCACCCCTCGACTCAGTGCGTCCATCACCCCATCGACGAGCTCGGCCACGGAGATGCGCTCGATCTCGGGAGACAGCGGGTCGTTGCCGGGGATGTCGAAAAGCTCGGTGTCAACCACGCCGGGGTACACGGTGAGCACGTTCACGCCGGTATCCCACAGGTCGACGGCCATGCCCTCGGAGAATACCGAGAGTGCGGCCTTCGACGCGTCGTAGGCCGCCTCGCCGGGTGACGACAGGACCGCGGCAACGGACGAGACGTTCACGATCGTGCCCGAATCGCGTTCGAGCATGTGACTCAGCAACCGCAGCGTGAGTCGAACCGGCGAGAGGTAGTTGATGTTGGTGAGCGCGTCAACGGTCTCGGGATCGAGGAGGGAGACGTCGCGTCGCTTGGGGACACCCGCGTTGTTCAGCAGGACGTCAACGCCGCCCATCTCCGCTACTGAGGCCTCGGCGAGTCGGTCGACTTCGTCGGCCACCGCGAGGTCGCACACCCACATGCGCGACTCGGGTGAGTGCGCTCGACAACGATCGAGAACCTCCTGGAGCCGGTCCTCCCGGCGAGCACAGATCCCGACGATGGCGCCCTCCCGAGCGAAGCGCTCCGCCAGGCCGGCGCCGATCCCCGAGGACGCGCCCGTGATCAGCACCCGTTGGCCGGAGAACGACGACTCGCCCATGCACCCGCTCCTTGATTGATCGGGCGTCGTCCTACGCGACGCATCGATAGCATACGCGTCGTACGTTCGATCCAGTCGGTAGGCATTGGAGGTCAGATGCGCGCGTTGGTCTATGGCATCGAGCCCGAGCCGCAGCTCGAGCCGAACACCGCGAACCCGCTCCTGGGCGCCTTGGCTCGGACGCCGATGCGCCTCGTCGAGGTCGCCGACCCGGGGTTCCTCCTGCCCGACTGGGTGGTCACCCGGCCCCGTCTCACGGGCATCTGCGGCTCGGACGCCAAGCAGGTCTTCATGGACTGGGGTGAGGTTGGGCTCGATAACCCTATGGGCGACTTCACGTCCTTCCCCCAAATCCTCGGCCACGAAGTGGTTGCCGAAGTCGCGGCGCTCGGCCCTGCCGCCGAGGGTCTCGAAGTCGGCCAGCGTGTCGTGCTCAATCCCTGGTTGTCGTGCGCGCCTCGGGGTGTGTCGCCCGTGTGCCCGGCGTGCGAGGTCGGTGATCTGTCGTTGTGTTGGAACTTCCTCACCGGCCCAATCGCACCCGGCATCCACACCGGCACCTCACGCGACGCTTCGGGCGGATGGGCCGAGCTCATGCCCGCCCACGACTCCATGCTCATCCCGGTGCCCGATTCGGTCCCCGATGAGCTCGCCGTCTTCGCCGATCCGTTCTCGGTCTCCCTGCACGCCATCACCCGCCACCCGCCCCCTCCCGACGGCCGCGTGCTCGTGTACGGAGCCGGCGCGCTCGGCCAGTGCGCCGTCGCGATCCTCAGCGCGCTCTACCCCGGAGTCGAAGTCGGCGTGGTCGCGCGCTTTGCCGCCCAGGCCGACCTCGCCCAGCGCATGGGTGCGGCTCAGGTGTTTGACCACGAGCCGATCCGAGCGCTCATCGAAGATGCTGCGGCATGGTCCGGTGGTGTGCTCCACGGCCACGGCGCGCTCCCGATGACCTTTCCCGGCGGCATCGACGTCGTCTACGACACCGTCTCGAAGAAGGACACCCTCGAGGTCTCGGTGCGCCTCCTCAAGGCTCACGGCACGCTCGTGAAGGCGGGAGTCCACGGCCCAACGTCCTGGGAGTGGACGCCGCTGTACTTCAAGGAGATCGCCTGGGTCGGCTCGAACGCGTTCGGCCTCGAAGAGGTCGACGGCGTACGCCAACACGCCATCCAGCATTACCTCGATCTCGTGACCGCCGAGCGCGTCGACCTCTCTCCGATGCTCACTCACACCTTCGGCCTCGACGTCTGGCGCGACGCGTTCACCGCGCTGGCGACCCAGGAGGACAGCGGCGCCATCAAGGCCGCGTTCGACTTCCGCGGCGCCTGAGCACCTAGGCCGATCGCGAACCATCCGGAGCCGCCGTGTCCACCTCAGTGATCGACAGCGACCAGCACCTCGTCGAGATGCCGAGCTTGTGGCGCGATCACGCCGACCCCACCGCGCGTGACGACGCGCTGCACATCCAACGCGACACACTCGGCTACGACTGGTTGACCTGGCGCGACCAGCCCTTCGCGATCGCAGATCTGCGCCGACCCGGCGACGTCGACGCGATCGGGCAACTCCGCGACCGATACCGCCGCGGCCTCCCCGCGGCCGAGCGTGAGGAGGTGGACGTCGCGCCCCGCGACTACTGGGACCCCGCCGCTCGGGTCGCCAAGCTCGACGAGCTGGATCTCGACGAGGCGGTCGTCTTCCCAAACTTCGGTCTGGTCTGGGAGCGCACCCTGGATGAATCGCTCCCCGCGCTCACGACCAACATGACGGCGTGGAACCGCTGGTGCGAGACCGTCGCCCACGACGGGCTCGGACGCTTACACCCGGTCGCCCACCTCACGTTGCGCGACGAGCCGTGGCTGCTCGACCAGCTCGCCAGTTTGGGTCGCGCTGGCATCCGTCTGGCCATGATCGCCCCCGCCCTCGTGGACGGGCACCCCCTCTCGCACCCCGACCACGACCGCATCTGGGCCGCGTTCGTCGAGCACGGGGTGACCCCCGTGTTCCACACCGCCGATCAGCGCCGACCGTTTGGCGACACCTGGTACACCGACGCCGACGGCGACGTGGACCCCGTCCTGCAATCGGTCTTCATCTGGGCGCCCGCCGCGCTGGCGTGCACCGACCTCATTCTCAACGGGGTGCTCGCCCGTCACCCCGAGCTTCGCCTCGGCTGCTTCGAAGCCTCCGGCGTGTGGGTGCCGATGCACCTGATGCTCCTCGACGGCGGCCACGACATCGCGGCGCGCCTCAACGGCCGCCCCACCGTCGAGCTCGCGGAGCGGCCGAGCGACTACTTCCGGCGCCAGATTCGCGTCTCGGCCTTCGCCTACGAACGTCCCGCGCAGCTCGCCCGCCAGTCGGCAGCCGTCTATATGGCGTGCTCGGACTACCCACACTCCGTCGGCACCGCCGGAGTCCAGGCCGCCTATGCCGCCGGGGACCCTTCGGGGATCGACGACGAAGCCGCCCGTGCGCTGTTCCACGACAACATCGCCTTCCTGCTCCGGCGCTGACGGGCCGGTACGGGTCGCATGTTTTCCATACGCTGCGTATGATCTGGGCGCCGCTGACAGGAGGCTGACGTGACCGACCAACGGACCCCGCTCGCCGCGCACGCCACTGCGCACCCCGTTCACCCACTCGAGATGGTGACAGGCGAGGAGATGCAGCGAGCCGCGGAGATCGTCCGTGCCGACGCGCGCTTTCCCGCGAACGGGATGTTCGCCCATGTGCGGTTGCACGAGCCGGCCAAGGACGAGCTCGCCGGGTACGCAGCTGGCCAGGCGGTCGATCGCCGGCTCGAGGCGCTCGTCGTGCCGCCCGACCGGCTCGAGGCCATCGAGATCGTCGTCTCCGTGGCCAGCGGTGAGGTCGTCTCCTGGACCGTCCAGCCCGGGATGCGACCCGCGCTGCTCTTCGGCGAGTCGATGTACGCCATCCTCGGCGTGCGGGAACACCCGGAGTGGCAGGCCGCGCTGCGTCGACGCGGCATCGAGGACTTCGATCTCGTGCAGATCGACCCGTGGCCGGCCGGGAGCTTCGGGAGCCCCCACGAAGAAGGCCGCCGCATCAGCCGCTGCATCGCGTACCTACGCGAGTCGGCCACCGACAACGGTTACGCACGCCCCCTCGAAGGGATGATCGCGTTCTTCGACCACGGCGCGCGCGAGGTCCTCGAGGTGGTCGATCTGGGCGCGGTGCCGCTCCCACCCGAGCGGGGCTCGTACCTCCCCGAGGATGTCGGACCGATGCGCGACGACCTCAAGCCGCTCGAGATCACCCAACCCGACGGTCCCAGCTTCACCGTGGACGGCAACCTCGTGCAGTGGCAACGGTGGTCGCTGCGCATCGGGTTCGACCCGTACGAAGGGCTGACCCTCCACGACATCAGCTACCGCGACGGCGACCGCACCCGACCTGTGCTGCACCGCGCGTCGATCTCCGAGATGGTGGTGCCCTACGGGCATCCGGGACCGATGCACGGGTGGAAGAACGCGTTCGACGCCGGCGAGTGGGGACTCGGACGGATGGCGAACTCGCTCACCCTCGGATGCGACTGCCTCGGGGAGATCCACTACTTCGACGCGATCCTCGCCACCGAGGAGGGCACGCCGTACACGGTCGAGCACGCGATCTGCATGCACGAGGAGGACTACGGGATCCTCTGGAAGCACCAGGACCTCCACGGCGGCACCACCGAGGTCCGACGCTCGCGCCGACTCGTCGTGAGCTTCATCGCGACGGTCGGCAACTACGAGTACGGCTTCTACTGGTACTTCTACCTCGACGGGAACGTGCAACTCGAGGTGAAGCTGACCGGCATCGTCTCACCCATGGCCGTTACCCCCGGTGACGATCTGTCGTGCGCCAACCTCATCGCGCCCGGGCTGGCCGCGCCGAACCATCAACACATCTTCTCGGCCCGCCTCGATCTCGACATCGACGGCACGACGAACACCGTGGTCGAAGTCGAAGCTGAAGCTGTGCCCCCCGGTCCCGACAATCCGTGGGCCAACGCGTTCCGGCAGAAGTCGACCGTGCTCGAGACCGAGCTCGCCGCGCAGCGCGACGTCAACGCCGCGACGAGCCGGGCCTGGAAGGTCGTCAACCCAGACGTGACCAACCGTCTGGGCCTGCCGGTCGGCTACAAGCTCACGCCCACGATGTCGACGCCGACGATGCTCGCGGCACCGGAGTCGAGCGTCGGTCGCCGCGCCGGCTTTGCTCGACACAACCTGTGGGTGACTCCATACTCGCCCGATGAGCGTCGCGCCGCAGGCGACTACCCGAACCAGCACGAAGGTGGCGATGGGCTCCCGCGTTGGACCGCGGCCGACCGACCGATCACAGATACCGATGTGGTGCTCTGGTACACGTTCGGCGTCACCCACTTCGCGCGCCCCGAGGACTGGCCGGTGATGCCGGTCGAGTACACCGGCTTCCTGCTCTCTCCGGTCGGCTTCTTCGAACGGAACCCCGCGCTCGACGTCCCGCCGAGCACGGGTGCCGGCTGCCACGCGTCACCGTGACGGAGCAGTGGACCCCGTGAGCGCGACCATCCAACGGTTCGCCGCCACGAGCGAGCCCGACGCGGTGTGTGCGGCGCTCGAGGCCGACGGTGCTGTCATCGTCGAGGGGCTGCTCGACCTCGACGTGGTCGAGCGGGTCAATGACGAGCTCGGGGCTGCCATCGACCGCGCCGACCCGAACGAGGCGCTGTTCAACCCGGTCATGCAGGCCTTCCACGGGCCATGCACGAAGCAGATCACCGGGGTGCCGGGCTTGTCGCGCACGTTCGCGGTCGACGTGATGTGCCACCCGATGCTCCTGGCGATCTGCGACCGCATCCTGCTGCCGTCGTGTGCTCGCTACCAGCTCAACCTCGGTCATTGGCTCCAGCGCGGCCCGGGCGCCGACGAGCAGTGGCTGCATCGCGACGAGGCGGTGTGGAGCGACGTGCCCCGCCCGCATCCCGAGCTCCAGCTCGCGTCGGTGATCGCGTTCGTCGATTTCACCCGCGACAACGGTGCGACCCGTGTCGTGCCCGGCAGCCACCGCTGGCCGGATCGACAGCTCTCGCCGGCCGAGCAGATGTCGGGGCCACAGCCCGACCCGGACCAGATCGCCTACGCCGAGATGCCAGCCGGCTCGGCGGTGGTGTACTCCGGCGGCACTATCCACGGCGGTGGCGCCAACTCGACCGACATCCCGCGTCGTGGCGCGCACCTCTCCTACACGCTCGGTTGGTTGCGCACCGAGGAGAACAACTACCTCTCGACGCCACCAGAGGTGGCGGCCACGCTCCCCCGCCGCGCACAGGAGGTGCTTGGTTACGCGCTGCACGACAGCCTCGGGCGGGGCGGCGGCTACCTCGGCATGGTGCGCATGCAAGACCCGGTCGAGCTGCTGGCCCGTGGCGAGCTCGGCACATCGGGATCGGCAGAACCGGGACTCGGGAGGTCGTGATGGCGGCACAGGCGGGAGTCAGCGATTGGGCGGGGCGACGCGTGCTGGTGACGGGCGCGTCGTCGGGGATCGGTGCCGCGCTGGCGCGCGATCTGGCGGGCCAGGGTGCGATTGTCGGCATGTGTGCGCGACGCACCGATTTGCTCGACGAGGTTCTCGACGAGTGTCGCCGTCACGTGCCCGCATGCCAGGCCTGGGCGGTTGACCTCGGTGAGCTCGACGGACTCGAGGACTTCGTCGCGCAAGTCGAACGCGAGCTCGGCGGCATCGACACGCTCGTGAACAACGCGGCCGCCGTGTTGAGCGGAACCACCGACGGCACACCGTGGGCCGATGTCGAGCGCCTCGTGCAGACGAACTATCTGTCCCCGGTCCGGCTCACCTTGGCTGCGCTCCCCGCGATGCGGGCCCGTGGTGCCGGCCAGATCGCAGTCGTGTCGTCGATGGCGGCCCGGATGGCCACGCCCGGCGAGTCGGCCTACGCGGCGTCGAAGGCGGCGTTGTCGGCCTGGTTCGAGTCGCTGGCAGCCGAGCTCTGGGACAGCCCGATCAGCGTGCACCTGGTGTATCCCGCGCTCATCGAAGTGGAGTCCGATGTCGACGGCGACGATGCGCTCGCCGATTCACCCAACGCGGCGAAGCACATCCCCGCGCCAGTGTGTGCGCGCGCCATCCGCCGTCAGCTCGAGCGCGGTGACCTCGAGCTGTACGTGCCCACGCCGGTGAAGCAAGGCGTCGTGATGCGAATGAACGACCCCGAAGGGTCGATCCAGATCATGGCTGACTGGTTCCGATCCAATCCGCAGCACTGACGACGGCGTCACGCCGCGGAGTGCTGCGGCGTGAACGTGATCGGCAAGCTGGTCCACCCGGTCACGTTGCCGCTATGGAAACGACGGGCGCGGTCGCGGTCGACGACGTAATCGGGGATCCGCCGGTGGATCTCTTCGAGCGCGACCTTGCCCTCCATGCGCGCCAACGCGGCGCCGAGGCAGAAGTGGGCGCCGTAGCCGAAGGCGAGATGCCGCTCGGGTCGCCGGTGGATGTCGAACTGCTCGGCGCTGGGTCCGAACTCCCGCTCGTCGTGGTTGGCCGCGCCGATGACGAGGAGTACCGACTGGCCTTCACACATGATCTGACCGTGGCGCTCGATGTCGCGGGTGAGCGTGCGGTGCATGTACTGGGTCGAGTTGTGGAACCGCAGCACCTCTTCGACCGCCGCCGGGATCAGGGTGGGATCATCGACGAGTTGGCGGCGCTGGTCGGGGTGGCGATCGAGGAGCTCCACCGCGTTGGCCACCATCTTCGTCGTCGTCTCATGGCCGGCGATCACGAACAGGGTGCAGAACCCGAGCAGCTCCAACTCGGTCAGCGAACGGCCGTCGACCTCGAGCTCGAGGAACTCGGAGATGAGGCCCGGGTCCACGTGCGACCGACGACCACGGAGGTCGTCGGCGAAGTACGCAACCAGAGCGAGCATCCCGTCGAGCGCCACCTTCGGCATCTCGATCTTGCCGTCGTCGCGGACCATCACCGCGTCGGCGTGGCGGCGCAGCTCGGTGCGATCCCCTTCGG
>CAMDCC010000059.1 GCA_945889545.1 Bifidobacterium breve
GTAGATGAAGGCCTGAAAGTAGAAGTTGTCGGGCGACGGCACCGTGGTGGGGTCGAACGTGACCCCTCCCAGCGAAGTGAGGTCGTACGGGAGCTGGAGCACACCTGCCTTGTCGGCAGGGCCCGAGCCGCGCCGAGAGGCGGCACCAGCCGAACCAGGGACGACCACGGCAGCACTGAGCGTGATCGCGGCGGCCACGACGATCGCCAGGCCGCGTCGCGTGCGTCGTGGCTCAGAGCATGGCGCGAATGAAGAAGAGTTCATGTTCCCCCCAGGACGAGTCAGGGGAGCCTAAAGCATTCGGCGTGGCCGTGCCACCCCAGTGCGAAGGCTGATCACCGTGTCACCAGCAAGGCGCGGACCGTCGGTGTGCAGGTGACAGAAGACGGTGGTGCCATCCGGCGACACGAACGCCGGCGGATCGGTGGTTCGGCACACATCGATCACGTGTGGACACCGGGTGTGGAAGCGGCATCCCGAAGGTGGTGCCGCCGGCGATGGGATGTCTCCCTCAAGGACGATTCGCGCCCGAGCCTTCTGCCGCACCGGATTCGGGATCGGGATCGCCGACAACAGCGCTTCGGTGTAGGGATGCTTGGGCCGGAGGTACACGTCGTCGGCCGGTCCCTCTTCGACGATCCGTCCCAGATACATCACCGCGATGCGAGTGCTCACATGACGAACGAGCGCGAGGTCGTGCGCGATGAAGAGGAACGTGAGCCCACGCTCGTCTTGGAGATCACCGAGCAGGTTGATCACGTCAGCCTGGATGGACACGTCGAGACTGCTCACCGGCTCGTCGAGCACGATCAGCTTCGGCGAGACGGCGAGCGCGCGCGCCACCGCGACCCGTTGGAGCTGACCGCCGGAGAACTCGCGGGGGTACCGGTTTCGGTGCTCGGGTGCGAGACGCACCGTTCGCAGCAGCTCGACGATCCGTTCGGTGCGGGCGGAGTCGTCGAGGTCGAGATATGTGCGCATCGGCTCAGCCATGCTGTCGGCAACCGTCGCGAGGGGGTCGAACGAGGAGTACGGGTCCTGGAACACGACCTGCATGCCGCGTCGCAGCTCTCGGATCTTGCGCTCGGGCAGTCGCGTGATGTCGGTTCCGTCGAAGGTGATCGTTCCCGACGTGGGGTCGAGCAGGCGGAGCAAGACCCGACCGAGGGTGGACTTTCCCGACCCGGACTCACCCACGAGCCCGACCGTGCTGCCCGCGTCGACACGGAGGTCGACCCCGTCGACCGCGCGCACGTGTCCGACCGTGCGGCGCAGCACTCCGCGCTGGATCGGAAAGTGCTTGACGACGGCGGTGGCCTCGAGAAGCGCCGTCATTTCGCACCCTTCAGGGACAGGTCGCCGATACGAATGCACCGTGCCCGATGGCCGTCACCTGCCGAGCGCAGCTCCACGGGGGCGCTCGAACACTCAGGGATCGCGTACGGGCACCGCGGATGGAACCGACACCCTGTCGGCATCTCGGTGGGATCGGGCACGACACCTGGTATCGCCACGAGCCGTTCATCGTGCTCGGCCACCTGTGGGATCGCGGCAAGCAATCCTTCGGTGTACGGATGCTGTGGATGCGCGAACAGCTCCTCAACCGATGCCTCCTCGACCACTTGGCCTGCGTACATCACGACAACGCGCGAGCAGAGGTCGGCGATGACGCCGAGGTCATGGGTCACGAGGATCACGGCCATGCCGAGCTTCGCCTGCAGCGATCGCAACAGATCGAGGATCTGGGCTTGCACCGTCACGTCGAGAGCCGTGGTGGGCTCATCTGCGATCAACAACCGCGGCTCGCAAGAAAGCGCGAGCGCGAGCAGGGCGCGCTGACGCATGCCTCCCGAGAGCTGGTGCGGATAGTCCTTGACCCGTGCCTGGGGGTCAGGAATGCCGACCAGGTCGAGCAGCTCGACCGCGCGCGCCTTTGCCTCATCCTTGGTCATTCGGCGGTGCAAACGAATCGTGTCGACGAGCTGTGTCCCGATGGTGAACACAGGGTTGAGGCTGGTCATCGGGTCCTGGAACACCATGGCGATCTCGTCACCGCGCACGTCACGCATCTGCGCGAGCGACATTGTTAACAAGTCGCGGTCGTCGAACATCACCGATCCCGAGACGATGCGCCCCGGCGGTGACGGCACGAGGCGCATCACGGCGAGCGACGTGACGGTCTTGCCCGAGCCGGATTCGCCGACGATGCCGATCATCTCCCCCGGCGCCACGCCAAAGCTGACCTTGTCCACGACCAGCGCTGGTCCGGACTCCGCGAGGAACTCCACGGAGAGATCTGTCACCTGCAGCAGTCCGCGATCGAGCTCGGACAGAGGAGCGGCGGACGGCGGCATTGATACGTCGTCGCCATCGCCGGGCTCGTCGTCTCGCAGCATGACGGTCGTGAGCCCGAGGCGACCTCTGATCGACCGCTTGCCCTTCGGCAGCCCGAGACCGAGCGCGTCGCGCAGGCCGTCTCCCAAGGTGTTGAACGCGAGGATCGTGATCGCGAGCGTGAGGCTCGGCACGAACACTTGCCAGGGATGGTCGTACATGAACGACCGCCCTTGCTGGATCATCGCGCCCCAGCTCGGCTTCGACAGCTCCACGCCGTACCCGAGCAAGCTGAGACTGGCTTCGGCGATCAGCGCGGCTCCCATGGCCAGCGACACTGCGACGATCAGCGGCGACGCGACGTTTGGCAACACGCGCTTGCGGCGGATCCGCCCGGGCTTCGTTCCCATCGACCGCGATGCTTCGATGAACGTCTCCTGGCGCACAGCAAGTGTCTGCGCGCGAACGAGTCGCGCGAACCCTGGTATCACCACGATCGCGATCGCAAGCACCGCATTCCTCAACCCGGGACCGAGGATCGCTACGACAGCGAGCGCGAGCACCAACGCGGGGAAGCTGGCCAACGCATCCATCAGGCGCATGAGCAGGTTGTCGGTTCCACCTCCGCGGAAACCCGCGAGCAGCCCAACGGGAATCGCGATGAGCAGGGCCAAGAACACGATCTCGAATCCCGAGCTGAGAGAGACGCGCGCGCCATAGATGACCCGACTGAACGTGTCGCGTCCGAGGTTGTCGGTACCGAACGGCGTGTTCAGGCTCGGCTTCGAGAAGGGAGGTGCGACGCTGAGGTCACTCGGGCTGTGCGGTACGACGAGTGGCGCGAACACCGCGGCAAGGATGAGCAGCGAGAGGAACGCAAGCGCGACGACCGCCGGCTTGTCACGGAGGAGCCGCCGCAGCGCTCGCCGGTATGGACTCGGTGTCGATGGTGCGACCACCGCCTCTGTCGCCTCTGTCGCCTCGGTCGCCTCGGTCGCCTCGGTCGCGTCGGTCACATCACTCACGACACACGCACCCTCGGGTTGAGGAAGCCGTAGCTGATGTCGACAGCCAGATTGACCAGCACGTGGATGACGACGAACGTGAGCGTGACCGCCTGGATCACTGGCACGTCAGGTGCGCTCAGCGCCCGGAACATGTAGATCCCGATCCCAGGGATCGAGAAGATCTGTTCGATGATGACGACCCCGCCAAGCAAGGCACTGAGCTGGAGTCCGAGGACGGTGGCGGCCGGAATCGCCGCGTTCTTGAACGCGTACTTCGCGATCGTCTTTCCTGTGCCGGTACCGACTGAGAGCGCAGTGCGCACGTAGTTCGATTGGAGGGCGTCGATCGTCGCGGCGCGCACCTGCCGCGCGACCGACGCCGTTGCGAACAGTCCGATCGAGACCGCCGGCAGGGTGATCGACCGCAGCCATTCCCACGGATTCTCCCCGAACGGGGTGTAGCCAAGCGCAGGGAACCAGTCGCGGTCGATCGCGAACGCTGTGATCAGGAAGAGGGCAACGACGAAGCTCGGGATGGCGAGACCCAGGCTCGTCGCGGTCACCGACGCCCGGTCGATCAACCCCCCGGGGCGGATGGCCGAGAGCATCCCCAGTGGCACCCCGATCAGCACACTCACGAAGAGTCCGGCGATCGCGATCGAGAACGTGACGGGAAGGCGAACCCCCAGCTCTTCGGTGATCGTCGGACCGCCCTCCCGGCCGAGCAACGACGATCCGAAATCGAGCTGCACCGCGTCGCCCAGCCAGTCGCCATAGCGCTCGAGCAGTGGCCGGTCGAGACCGAGCTGGGTCCTCACCTCGGCGATCCGCTCGGGGGTTGCGTCGGCGCCGCCAGCCACCTCCACGGCCGCATCGCCCGGGACGAGGTCCGTCAGGAAGAAGACGGCCGTCGACACAAGGAAGAGGATGGGGATCAGGCTGACGAGCCGGCGAGCGATCAGGGCCAGCATGAGGCGCACACACTCGCGCATCTGGCGAGCAGCCGACAGTCAAGGCCCACATTCGCTGTCGTCAGGACCGGGAGCTTCCGGAGGCGACCAGAGATTTAGGCTCCCAAAGATGGTTGGGCAGAAGCCACTGTGGAAACCAAGTCGCGAGCGAGCCGAGGCGACCCAGCTCGCCGTATTCCAACGCCAGGTCGCAGAGAAGTGGGGAGCACAGGCCTCCGACTACCCCACGTTGCACGAATGGTCGGTGGAGCACCCCGACCGGTTCTGGACTTCGGTATGGGACCATGCCGGCCTCGTGGGCGAGCGCGGCGACGTTGCGCTCGAACCGGGTGCCGAGTGGTGGCAGACGCGCTTCTTCCCCGACGCCAGCGTCTCGTACGCCGAGAACCTGCTTGCCCGCGACGACGACGCGGTCGCCGTGGTCGCCGTCGACGAAACCGGCTCGCCGCGCACGTTGTCGTGGCACGAGCTCCGTGTGCTGGTCGCTCGCATCCAGCACGGGCTGGTGGAAGCCGGCGTCGAACCGGGCGACCGAGTCGCAGCCTGGTTGCCCAACATCCCTGAGTGTCTGGCGTTGATGCTCGCGGTCTCGGGGTTGGGCGCGATCTTCTCCTCGTGCTCCCCCGACTTCGGCGCGACCGCCGTCGTCGATCGGTTCGGGCAGATCGCGCCCACGGTGCTGGTCGCGATTGACGGCTATCGCTACGACGGGAAGCACCACGACTGCATGTCGCGTCTGCGGGAGGTGCGAGCGCAGCTCCCGTCCGTGCGCAGTGTGCCGGTGGTGCAACTCGACCCGACCGCCCCGTGGCAGGGCGACGACATCGAGAGCGCAAGACCGTTTGCCGACTGGCTCGGTCCGGAGAACCTCACAACTCCCGAGTTCCGACGACTGGCCTTCGACCATCCGCTGTACGTCCTCTATTCCTCGGGTACCACCGGCGCGCCCAAGTGCATCGTGCATCGCGCGGGCGGCATCCTTCTCAAGCACGCCGCCGAGCTCCGGTTGCAGTGCGACATCCGCCGCGACGACCGCGTCGTGTACTTCACCACGACCGGCTGGATGATGTGGAACTGGCTGGCCTCGGTACTCGGTTGCGGCGCGACCGTGGTGCTCTACGACGGCAGCCCGATGGCACGCGACGGCACGATCCTCTTTGACATCGCCGCCGACCACGCGCTCACACTCTTCGGCACCTCGGCGAAGTTCGTCGATGCCTCACGACAGCGTGAGCTCACTCCGGCCACGACCCACGACCTCGGCGCGCTGCGAACCATCACTTCGACGGGTTCACCACTCGCACCGGAGTCCTTCGAATACGTGTACCGGCACATCAAGTCCGATGTGCATCTCGCCAGCATCTCCGGCGGCACCGATCTCTGTGGCTGCCTCGTCGCCGGCGATCCCACCAGCCCCGTGTGGTCTGGAGAGATCCAGCGCCCAGCACTCGGGCTGGGCATCGAAGTATTCGACGACCACGGCCAGCCGCTCGTACCGGGCGAGCGCGGTGAGCTGGTGTGCACCACACCGTTCCCGTCGATCCCGCTCGGTCTCTGGGGCGACGACGACGGCCGGCGACTGCGCGCCACCTACTTCGAGCGGTTCCCCGGCGCGTGGCACCAGGGCGACTTCGCGGCATCAACCACGCACGGCGGCTTCGTCATCCACGGACGATCCGATGCCACACTGAACCCTGGCGGCGTGCGCCTCGGTACCGCCGAGATCTACCGAGCCGCGGAGTCTGTCGACGGCGTGCTGGAGACACTCGTGATCGGCCAGGAGTGGGACGGCGACACGCGCATCGTGCTGTTCGCCGTCCTCGACCCCGGTGTGAAACTCAACGACGATATGGTGCGCGCCATCAAGACTCGCATCCGCGAGCAAGCATCACCGCGCCACGTTCCCGCGAAGGTCGTCGTGGTCCACGACATCCCGCGTACCCGTAGCGGCAAGCTCGCAGAGCTCTCCGTGCGCGACATCGTGCATGGTCGCGATGTCACGAACCGGGAAGCGCTGGCCAACCCGGAGTGCCTCGATGAATACCGCGATCTCGAGGTCTTGCGAACATGACCGGGGCCAGATGACCGGGGCCAGATGACGGTGGCCAGGTGATGGGGCGGAGTCGTCACCTCGCGTGGCGCCGCAACTGGTGGTTGATTGTGGCGCTGGGCGGATTCGCCGCGACCATGCTGGTCCTCATGGGGACCGATGTGGTCGTGCCCTATACCTCGAGCAAGTCACTGGCCGCGCAGACGAAGGCCGACGGTGCCGCGAAGGCCAAGACGATCGCCGCGGCGAACGGTCCGCAGGGCCACAACATCACGAATGCAGTCGACGTGTTCGACCTGGGCGTCTTCCACACCATCGAGATCACGATGGTGCCTGCTGAATACGCCGCACTGATCACCAACTATCAACGCGACGGACTCAAGACCTGGCACCCGGCAACCGTTGTCATCGATGGCGTTCGCATCAACAAGGTCGGCATCCGACTGAAGGGCAACTCCACACTCGTGGGGCTGCGGTACAGCGGACCCGAGAGCCCGCCGAACCCGGGCGGACTCGCAGCGATCCTCGGGAAGATCACCAGCGACGAACCACACAAGATTCCGTTCCTGCTGCGGTTCGACGAGTTCGTCACCGGACAGCGGTACCAAGGCGTCAACGAGCTCGCGCTGAGAACCGCCGGCGGCTTCGGTGACGCAACCCAGCTGACTGAGCTGCTGGCGAACCTACTCACCAAGGAGTCGGACCAGCCGTACCTGCGCACGGCGGGGTCCGGCATGCGCTTCAACGGTTCGCCCGAGGGCTACTTCCTGATGATCGAGCATCCCGACGACTATTGGGCGCAACGCATGATCTCGGGCAACCGGGACCCGGCCATCTACAAGGCGACTCCCGGCGCAAGCTTCCACTACGTGGGCGAAGACCCGGCGCTCTACGAGAAGGTCTTCAACCAGCAGGCGGAGACCCAAGACATCGGTCCTCGTCCGATGATCGACTTCTTGAAGTTCGTCGAGACGTCGAGCGACGAGCAGTTCGCCGCGAAGCTCGCCGACCACCTCGATGTAGAGGAGTTCGCCCGGTACCTCGCGTTGCAGAACCTGATCGTGGATCCCGACTCGTTTGCCGGAACGGGCAACAACTACTACTTCCTCTACGACCCCAAGTCGCGTTTGATGTCGATCGCCCCCTGGGACCAGAACATCGCATTCGGTGTGCTCGGCGGTTCGCAATACAAGCCGTACTACGAAGACGGCGCAGCCCTCCCAGTTGCGTTCGCGAACGCTGGGAACGTGGAAGAGCTCAACGACGGCGGTACCGGACTCGGTGAGGAGAACATCCTCATGAGGCGGTTTTTCGACACACCGAAGTACCTCGAGCTCTACGACCAGACCTACCGCGAGCTCTTCGAGCTGCTGCTGAACTCGGGGCGCATCGACGAGATCATGAGTGAGGTGGTCCCTCCGATCCAGGCTGGCGCGGCGGCCCGCGATCTGCTCGATCCAGCCGCGTTCGATCGTGCTGTTGCGGGAAAGAGCAGGTTCATCGCCAGTCGGATCGAGTACCTGCTCACGCACCCGATCGTCGCCGGCTAACCGAAACGACCGGAAAGATCGACGAATGCGACTGGCCACGATCCGAACCGATGCCGGGTTCGCCGCGGCGCGCGTGGACGACACCGACGCGGTCGAGATCGATGCGCCCGATGTTGGGGTGCTCCTCGCCGATCCCGACTGGCGGAACCGCGCCGAGCGCGCAACGGGCCCTCGTCACGACCTCATCGACCTGAACTACGCGCCTCTCATCCCGCGTCCTGAGAAGATCATCTGCGTCGGGCTGAACTACCGGAATCACATCCTGGAGATGGGTCGCGAGCTGCCCGACCACCCAACGTTGTTCGCGAAGTACGCCTCGTCCCTCGTCGGCGCCTTCGACGACATCGTGCTCCCCCGCGTGTCGACGATGGTCGACTGGGAAGCAGAGCTCGCGGTCATCATCGGCGCGCCGGCCCGTCACGTCTCGGTCGAAGACGCCCCTCGTGCCATCGCCGGGTACTCGGTGCTCAACGATGTGAGTGTGCGCGACTACCAGAACCGCACCTTGCAGTGGCTCCAGGGCAAGACGTTCGAGTCGAGCACGCCCCTCGGGCCCGAGCTGGTGACCCTGGACGAGTTCGACGACCCCAGCAGCCTCGAGATGACGTGCGAGGTGGAGGGCCAGCAGATGCAGCAGGCGCTGACATCGGACCTCGTGTTCGGCCCGGCCGCGCTGATCTCCTACATGTCCGACATCTTCACCCTCATGCCCGGAGACGTGATCGCCACCGGCACGCCGGGCGGCGTCGGTCATGCCCGCACCCCACCGCGCTACCTGCAAGACGGCGAGGTCGTCGTGACCCGAATCGCTGGTGTCGGCGAATGTCGCAACCGCTGTCGCGCCGAAGGATCGTGACGGCTCGGTAGTCGAGCGGTCGGCAGGTCGAGCGGTCCCCCCGCCATTGACTGACGGGGGGACCGGCGTGACCTACCCCTGCTTCTAGCCCGGAAGCCCTAGCCCTACTCCTAACCCTTGCTCTTCCGCGAGTCGGCGCCGAAGCTGTCCTTGTAACGGATCCTGCCGCCGCGGCCCTTCACGACGAGCTCGGTCTTGACACGCTTGGCGAGTGCTTTGCCCCGCTTCACCGCGACCGACTGCGTCTTGTGCGTCGAGAGCACCGACTTGGCACCCTGTCGGGCAACGATCCACCCCGGGCCACCTTTCTCCGGTCGCACCTCGACCCACTTCTTACCGCTGGCCTTGCGCTTGGTCGCCTTCTTGGTTGCCTTCCGCTTCTTCGCAGGCTTGCGGGCGGCCACCCTCTTCTTTGTCGTCGCCTTGCGCTTGGTGGCTTTGCGCTTGGCGGGCTTGCGCGCGGCCACCTTCTTCTTCGCCACCTTCTTGGTCGCCCGCTTCTTGGCCGGCTTACGCGCAGCTGTCCGCTTCGTCGTCGCCTTGCGCTTGGTGGCTTTGCCTGTGGTCGCCTTCTTGGTCGTGCGCTTCTTCGCTGGCATCGTGTGCTCCCCTCGTTCCGGACCGCCTGCTGATCACTCCGAACACTGAAAAACGGTACCGCTCGTGATGGACGCGCGCGCGGACTCTGATCAGGGGAGCCGAATCAGAGGCGCCGAATCACGGAAGCCGAATCACGGAACATGGACGGGCATCGCGTTCCAGCCGCGCACGGTGGAAGTGGACGAGAGCTTGATGTTCTCGTAGTCGACTTCCCAGTCGGGGAACCGGTTCAGGACCTCGTCGAGGGCGACTCGACCCTCGAGCCGAGCGAGCGCGGCGCCCAGGCAGAAGTGCAGGCCGTAGCCGAACGTGAGGTGCTGACCGTTGTCGCGGTGAACGTCGAACCGATCCGGGTCGTCGTAGCGACGCTCGTCGCGGTTGGCCGCACCGATCAGGAGCAGGATCGCGCTGCCTGCGGGGACGGTCTGGCCGTAGTACTCCGTGTCCTGCGCCACGTACCGGGCGATGTGTGGGCCCGTCGGCTCGAAGCGCAACGTCTCCTCGATGACGTTCGGGATGAGTGATCGGTCGGCAACGATCTCGCGGCGCTGGTCGGGGTGATCCCCGAGCACCTTGCCGAGCCAACCGATGAGCCGGCCAGTGGTCTCGTTCCCCGCGCCCGCGAGCACCTGCGTGTAGGTGAGGACCTCCTGGCGCGTGAGCGTGCGAGTCGTGCCGGTCTCGTCTTCGAACTCGGCATTGAGAAGCGCCGTCATCAGATCGTCCGACGGGTGCTGGGAGCGCCACTCGACGTACTCGGCGAACATGTCGCCGTTCGCGATGGCGTCCTGCTCCACTGCCATGGGCTTGCCGGACTCGGTGCGGAGGAACGCGTCGGACCGATCCCTGACCGCCGTCTGGTCAGCATCGGGGATGCCGAGCAGCATGCCGATCACCCGCATCGGCATCTCGATTCCCAGGTCGGCCGCGAAGTCGAACGTGTCGGCACCCACGAGTGGATCAAGGCATTTCGCGCAGAACTCCCGCACCTTGTGCTCGAGCGCGTTCATCCGTTTCGGTGTGAAGACGCGCGACATCAGGCCGCGGTGCATGGTGTGCAACGGCGGATCTTCGAAGAGCACGACACCCGACGGGAGCTCCATCCCCGACTGGATGATCTCGAGGATGTCGCCGCGAGCATTGGAGAAGGTATGCCAGTCGACGAGCGCCGGCTCGACATCACCATGACGGGAGAGCGCCCACACGTCGAAGCGCTCGTTGTAATAGATCGGCGCTTCCTCCCTCAGCCGACGGAAGGTCGGGTAGGGATCCGCATTGATGTCGGCATCGAACGGGTCGTAATAGACGCCGGTCTCTTCGGTCACCGTCATGGTGCTCCTAAGAAGGCAAACTCGCGGTGCTGCCCCCGTCGATCGGGATGATCGCACCCGTGATGAAGCTGGCCCGGTCCGATGCGAGGAACGCGGCGAGCTCGGCCACTTCCTCCGGTTGACCGCCTCGCTTCAACGCCGAACCCTGGACGAGCGCCGGGAACCGCGTCGCCGCGCCGGGCCCCCCGGACATCTCGGTCTCGATGAATCCCGGACAGATCGCGTTCGCGCGGATCCCCTGCGTTCCGTACTCGATAGCGGCCGCCTTGGTGAACGCGATCACACCGGCCTTCGCCGCCGAGTACACGCTCGTCGGCATGGCCGAACCGTTGATCCCGCCGATCGACGACCAGTTCACGATCGCACCACCGCCGGTCGGGAGCATCGTCTTGATGGCGTGCTTCGTGCCGAGCATCACGCCGCGCAGATCGATGTTCATGACCCGGTCGTACTCCTCCATCGTGATCTCGGCGAGCGCCTGCGCTCCGGCTACCCCGGCCACGTTCAGCACCGCGTCGACGCGCCCGAACGCCTTCAGCGCGGCCGCGAACATCGCCTCGACGGAGGCCTCGTCCGTGACGTCGCATCGGCAGGGTACGACCGCCTCGCCCAACTCGGCCGCGGTCTCGTCCTGCCTGCCGCTGACGTCGGCCGCGAGCACCTTGGCGCCTTCGCGCACGAAGACCTTTGCCGCGGCCCGCGCCATCCCTGACCCGGCCCCGGTGATGACCGCCACTTTCCCGTCGAGCTCGCCCATGGGTCTCCTCCATTGATGCTGTGCGAGTGCTTAGCACTGAGCGGCAGCGGGCATCCGCCAACGTGGTCCCGACTGTCCCTGGGATGGTGTAGTATCGAACGTATGTTCGCTTCGGTCATCGGGATTGCAGGTCGGGTCGCAGCCGACCTCGTAGGTGAGGCGGTGGGTGAGGATCGCAGCGGGTGGTCCGGCGCGGCCCTGTCGGACCGGCTCTTGGAGGTCTTGGGCGCCAAGCAGGCGCTCGACGCCGAGGTGCTGCGCCTCACCGGGCAGTGGGACGCGGCGGCGGCGTGGGCCGAAGACGGCGCGCTGAGCGCAAGCTCGTGGCTGGCGCACCGCACGGCGACCACCAAGGCCGACGCGACCGTGTTGGTGCGTACCGCGCGGCTGGTGCAGCACAACGAACGGACGGCCAAGGCGTTGGCATCGGGCGACATCTCCCCCGCGCACGTGGAGGTCGCAGCCCGCGCGGCGCGCCATGTCGAAGACCTGTATACCGATCATGAGGACGCGATCGTCGACGCGGCGCGCATTACCAGCCCTGAGCAGTTCAAAGTCGTCGTGAACCATTGGCGCAACCACGCCGAGGCGATCATCGATCACGAACCTCCCGACCGGCGCTTCGACCGACGTCACTTCCACATCTCACCGGTGCTCGACCAGATGGCCCGCCTCGACGGCTACATGGACGCCGAAGCTGCCGCGCGCCTCGCGGCCACGCTCGACGCGATGGAACCGCCGGATCCCCGCGACGGACCCGAACCGCCCCGCACGCTGGCTCAACGCCGCGCCGATGCGCTGGTCCGCCTGGCCATGGGTGAACGACCCGCGACGTCGACCACGATGGATGTGATCATCGACGTCGACACGCTGGCCGGTCGCCTCCCCGCCGATCTCACCACGGCACGCTGTGAGATCGTCGGCTTCGGACCGATCGATCGCGACACCGCAGTTCGCCTCGCGTGCGATGCCGCGGTCGGCCGGGTGCTCATGCGCGGCACGTCAGAGGTGCTCGACGTCGGTCGCCGCACCCGCGAACCCACCCCGGCGCAACGCCGCGCACTGAACGCCCGCGACCGCACCTGCGTCGAACCC
>CAMDCC010000060.1 GCA_945889545.1 Bifidobacterium breve
GCGACCGGGGCGCGCCTCGGTCGGCTTGCCGTCGCGCGTGAGGAACTCTCCGTTCACGATCGTTGCCGCGAAGCCCTCGGCCTGCTGCTCGAGTCGCTGCGCACCACCCGGGAGATCGTCGACCACGTACGGCATGAGCGGCGCGACGGTGTCGGGGTCGAAGACGGTGATGTCGGCGGCGTGGCCCGCGACGAGTCGTCCCCGGTCGGGCAGTCGCCAGACATCCGCGGGACGAGAAGTGATCATCTGGATCGCTTCCTCGAGCGGGAACGCCTCGCGTTCGCGCACCCAGTACGCGAGGAGATGCGTGTAGATCGACGAGTCGAAGATCTGACTGACGTGGGCACCGGAGTCGGAGAAGCACATCGCGTTGAGCGGATGGCGCATCAAGTGGAGGAGCTCGTCTTCCTTCTGGACGCCTCCGAGCTGCTGCAGGAACAGGACGTCGAAGTCGTGCTCCAGAGCGATGTCGATCATCGCCTCGACGGGATCGACACCACGCCGCCGGGCTTCGTCGGCGACGGTCGGATTCGGGAGGTAGGGGGTCTCGAAGACCAACATCTTCTCGAACTTCGGGCGTCCTGCTTCTGGCCCGAAGGTGGCGCCGTAATCGCCGTGGTGCGCAGCGTGCACGAGCCGAGCGCGGGTTTCGGGATCGCGCAGCAGCACCTTCTGCTCGGCGATGGGACGGCTGCGCACCTCCTGCCATTCCGGAAGGCGGTCGAACCCGAGACGGGTTTGGAACGAGTGCGCCGACAAGATGCCGCGGCAGTGCGTGAGCGCGTGCATCTCGCCACCAAGGGCGGTGACTTCCTCGAGGAGATCCATCGAGGGTTGCGGCAGGCTGTCGGTTGCGAGCTTGCCGAACGCCATGGGCGCCTTGCTCGAGAGCGCGAGGTGCTTGAGGCGCTCTTCGAACTCCTGTTGGAGATCGGGCTCCCAGTGCTTCTCCATCGCGAGCTGGAATACGCCGTTGCTCTCGTGGCCCACGATGTTGACCAACGCCTCCACCTCGTCCCACCCAGCGATCCGTGACGCGACCGGGCGGTCGTCGGACGTTGCGTGAGCAAGGCTGCGAGAGGTGGTGAACCCAGCCGCTCCGGCCTGCAATGCCGAGCGCAGCTCGGCGGCCATTGTCGCTAGGTCATCTTCGGTGGCTGCGTCCTCGAAGGCCCGCTCGCCCATCGCCCACGTGCGCAGCGCGGAGTGCCCGATCGACCCGGCGTAATTGAGTCCCTTCGGAAGCGCGTCGACCGCATCGAGGTATTCAGCGAACGTGGACCACGTCCAGGTGATCCCTTCGGCCATCGCCTCCGGCGCGATGTCCTCGGCCCGCTCGAGGTTGCGCACCACCAAGGCGCGCTCGTCGGCGCGAGCGGGAGCCAACGTGAAGCCGCAGTTCCCCATGACCACGCTGGTAACCCCGTGCCAGACCGTCGGCTTTCCGAGGTCGTCCCAGAACACCTGCGCGTCCATGTGCGTGTGGGCATCGACGAAGCCTGGCGTGACGACAAGTCCGTCGACGTCGAGTTCCTCGCGCCCACGACCGTCGACATCACCAACGGCGACGATGCGACCCTCCGCCACGGCAACGTCTCCTCGCGTGCGAGGCGCGCCTGAACCATCGATTACCACGCCACCGCGCACTACGAGATCGAACTCTGCTGTTGTGTTGCTCATCGCTGCTCCAGACTACGAGATGATGAACCCCGCGCTCGTGTGGATCGTCTGCGCGGTGATCTGTCGGCTGGCCGGCAAACAGAGGAACACGATCGCTTCGGCAACGTCGCCCGGTTCGGGCACGCTGTGCAAAAGGTTCGCCATGGGTCCCTCCGACAGGATGCGTTGGAACGCCTCGTCACTGCCGACGCGCTCCTGGCGATACGCCGTTTTCGTAAGACCCGGAGCCACGGCGTTGACGTTGATGCCGTGCGGGCCGAGCTCGGCAGCCGCCGTCCGGGTGAGCGAGGTGAGCGCGGCCTTCGAGGACGCGTAGTGCGGTGAGCAACCACCGGCCTGGAACGCGGCACTTGAGGTGACGTTCACGATCCGACCGCCTTGGCCGCGCTCGATGAGATGACGCCCGATCTCCTGGATCAGCAGGAACGGAGCGCGCAGGTTGACGGCGTGCACGAAGTCCCAGTTCTCCTGGTCGATGCCGAAGAGGTCGGTCCGCCCAATCGGTGAGTCGACGCCACGAGATGCCGCGTTGTTGATGAGGATGTCGATCGCCCCAAACGCGTCGATGACCGCGCGCACCGCGGGGGCAATCGCGGTGTGATCGGCAAGATCTACGGAAACGAACAGGGCATTCGCTCCCCCAGCCTCGAGCTCATTGACTGCCGTGTGTCCCGCAGCTTCGTCGCGACCGAAGATCGCCACCGCCGCACCGTGGCGCGCGAGGAGCTCTGCGGTCGCGCGCCCGATGCCCGACGCGCCGCCGGTGACAACAGCCGTCTGACCCGCGAGCTCGTTGGATGCCGCTAGGGATCCGTCCACGCCCCCACCGTGCCATCCAACTGATCGTGCCGCCACCTTCGATCTACGCTCCGGCGCATGGATTACCGAAACCTTGGTCGTACCGGCGTGAAGGTCAGCGAGTTCTGCCTCGGAGCGATGATGTTCGGGGAGTGGGGCAATACCGATCGCGATGAATGCATTCGCATCACCCACGCCGCCCTGGACGCCGGCATCAACTTCATCGACACCGCCGACGCGTACAGCAACGGCGAGTCCGAGGAGATTCTCGCCATTGCACTGCAAGGGCGGCGCGACGACGTCGTACTCGCCACAAAGTGTCACCTCCCGATGAGCCACGAACCCAACCATCAAGGTTCGTCACGGCGGTGGATCATGAAGGCATGTGACGACAGCCTGCGCCGACTCCAGACCGATTGGATCGACCTGTTCCAGGTGCACCGGCTCGACTCCGAGGCCGATCACGACGAGACACTTGGCGCGCTCACCGATCTTGTGCGGGCCGGAAAGGTGCGCTACATCGGCAGCTCCACCTACCCACCGTCGGCCATCGTGGAGGCGCAATGGGTGGCTGACCGGCGTGGCCGCGAGCGCTTCATCTGCGAGCAACCTCCGTACTCGGTGTTGTACCGCGGCGTGGAGACCGAGGTGCTCCCGACCTGCGAGCGCTACGGCATGGGCGTGATCCCCTGGGGCCCGCTTGGCGGCGGCTGGTTGTCAGGCCGGTGGCGCAAGGGCGCGCAGGACATGGAGAGCTCGCGTGCGAACAGGGTTCCGGCTCGGTACGACCTCTCCATCCCTGAGAACCAGGTCAAGCTCGATGCCGTCGAGGAGTTGACCCTCCTCGCGGAGGAGGTCGGGATGTCCGTCATCCACCTCGCGCTCGCCTTCGTACTGAACCACCCCGCCATCACTGCGGCCATCATCGGGCCCCGCACGATGGAGCACCTCGAGAGCCAGATCGGCGCCGCCGATGTGCACCTCGACCCCGATGTCCTGGACCGCATCGACAAGATCGTGCCGCCGGGCCACAACATCGCCCGGGGCGACGCCGGTTACCGCCCGCCCGCGCTCCTCAACGCCAAGCTCCGCCGCCGCTAAAGGGGGGCGCGGACCGCGGTCACGAGGTCGCGCACATCCTTCTCGCGCAGGAGCCCGTAGTTGTAGAGGCTGATCTCGCTGGCACCGAGTTCGGCCGCGCCTCGCAAGCCTCGTTCGATACGTTCCGCGCCGGCGGCTGTTGCCGGCGAATGCAGCGGCGCAAGGAGCACACCGAACTCAACGGGCCGCTCCGAAAGTGCGGAGGAGCTCCGAAGTCGTTGTGCATCGTGGACGGACACGCCGACGAGCTGGTCAACTGCGAGGGCGAGCTCGTCTTGCAGGTCGCTTCGTGTGTGGTCGTCGAGAAGTTGCGAATACGGCGTCCACACCATCGTCGACAGGCGCGGCGCGGTCGCAGCGTCGAGGCGTGACACCGCGATGCGTGCGAGCTCCACAGACGCACGCTCGTGCTGCACGAGGAAGGCGTGGAGCTCGGCGTCAGCCGCGAGGTTGGCCGCTCGTTCCGGCGTCCCAGCGGGATCTTCGATCTCAGCCACGATCGCGTCGTTCACGAGTTGGCGAAGCGCTTCCACGTCCAAGCCCTCGTCGATCCCACGTCGACAGCAGCTCACGCAAAAACAGATCGCAAGCAGCTCACCTGCGAGCGGTGACACCTCGACGAGCACACGCGGGCGAAGCCAGCCGTAGTCGTACGTGGGCGCGGCGAGTCCTTCGAGGCGGATCATGCTCACCGCGAACTGATCGACGATGTCCGCGCAAAGAGCTGCAAAGTATTCACGGAAGTCGTCGCTCGCCGGGCAGACTCCCGAACCGATCGGATCGCCGCTCGGCAATGTCCGCGCGCATTCTGGATGCGCGTCGACGATCCACGGCTGATACAGCGTGATCGTCCAGGCGCTGATCTCGAGATCGAGCTTCGTCGCGTGCTTGGCCACCTCGGGCCAGACGGCGCAGATCTCGGGCGCTGCCACCGAGGGCTGGATCCGGCCGTAGCGCTCGGTTCGAGCGGGAAAGTAGACCGCGCCGCGAGCGTTCGTGAACACGCGCGGCGACCCATCACGCGGCGACAACGTGTCGATCGGGTGGTACGTCGATGCGAGGTCGAGAGCGTCGATGCCGCACGAGACGATCTCTTGCAGGGCCCGCTCGACACCAATCCGAGCCAGGTCCCATGGATACGCATACGTGGTTACCCGCACCGGAAACGAACCTCGCTCGCGTTCAACACGATCTCATCCGTACGTTCGTCCAAATGCGGTGAATGCGCTGGTTGGACGGCACCGTACGAACGACCGGTCATCCAGCAGCGTCGTCGTGCACGGTCTTCTCGGCCGATCCGACTCCGACGGGCGAGGCATCGCCCATGTCGACGATGCGCTCGATGTTCTCGGCGATGACCTCAGCCGACATCGCATCGCTACGAATCCCCTCGTTCTCGCAGAATGCGAGCCGAAGGATCTGTCCTCCGCCGCATACGAGGATCACACCGTTCAGCGAGCACGATTCATGGGCGAGGTACACGGCTGCAGGGGATGCCAGCTCCGGCGGGAACGCAGCCATGCTGTTCTCGAAGTGCTCGACGGGCTGGTCGTACACCTTGGCCATGATCTCAGGGGCCGAGAGGCGCGTGGAGGCACGGGGCGAGAAGCCGTTGACGGCGATGCCGTGTCTCCTGCCTTCAGCGGCGAGGGCCAGCGTGAAGCCGATCGCTCCCCCTTTTGCGCCGCCGTACGCGGTCATCTTGGCGTGGATCCCGAGCGGACCCTCGGAGCACGTGTTCACGATGCGGCCGTAGCCAGCACGGACCATGTGCGGCCACGCGGCCTTGGTCACATAGACCACGCCGAGGTAGTGCACATCCAGCAATCGACGGAACTGCTCGGTGGTCTGGTCTTCGAAGAGCTCAGGATCGCCGATCCCGGCGTTGTTGATGACCACATCGACCCGACCGAACGCATCGAGCGCGGCGTCGACGATCGACGTCGCGCCGGCAACGTCGGCCACCGACCCGTAGCAGGCGACCGCGCTTCCACCTGCGGCTTCGATCTCTTCGACGACCTCGTCTGCGGGCTCCCCCGATCCTCCGCCCCCGTCGACGGCGCCCCCGAGATCCGCGACGACGACCTTTGCCCCACGCGCGGCCAATCCAACGGCGTGACAGCGGCCGACTCCTCGCCCACCGCCGGTGACGATCGCCACTCGTCCATCGAAGCGAAGCTCGCTCATTCTTGATCCCCTCTCTTGCACAGTTCGCACATCTCTTAGCGCAGGCGCGGGAGAACCTCGTCGGCGAAGCGCTTGAGCTCGTCCAAGGTTTCGATGCCGACCTGCAGCGAGTACACGCCGAGGTCCTGGTATCGGTGAAGCGCATCGACGGTCACGTCTGCCCGACCGCCGGCGCAGTAGATGAGCACCGACGAGGGTTCGCGTCCGTGGCGCTCGGCCGCCACATGGACGATTGGAAGCAGCTCCGACAATCGCTCGACCGACATGCCCGCGGTGATCCAACCGTCCCCCAGCCGGACGGCTCGGTCGATGGCGGCCTCGCTGTGACCGCCGACGAGGATAGGTATCGGCTGCTGAATCGGGCGCGGTTCCGGATCCATCGGCGGGATGTCCCAGAACTCGCCGTGGAACTCGACGTGCTTGCCGGGCGCCGACCAGAGAGCGCGCAACAAGCTGATTTGCTCCTCGGCGCGCGCCCCTCGACGGTCCCACGGCATGTTCATGGCGTCCGCCTCTTCCTTGAGCCACCCCACTCCTACGCCGTAGACGAGCCGACCGTTCGAGTAGCGGTCGACCGTCGCGAGTTGGCGCGCGTTGAGCACCGCGTTGCGGATCGTGAGCACCGCGACCGCGGCACCGATCTTGATCCGCTCGGTGACAGCGGCTACGAATGCCAACGTTGTCATCAGCTCGAAGTTCGGCGAGAGCAGGTCGGACACCGCATCGTCTGCGATTGTTGCGGGCTCGCGTGGAAGGACGTACTTCGACGCGACGGTACGCGGCATCACGACGTGGTCGACACCCCACAACGAACCGAACCCTGCTTGGTCAGCGACGGTGCACCACTCACGAACGAATCCGGGCGCGGCTCGCGCGCCCGTGTGTGGGATGCGAACACCGATCTCCATCGGGCTCAGGACGGAGGTGGTAGAGGCCGCGCCGGGCGTGACCAGAACGCGTCAAACGTAGGAAATGCGCTTGGCATCTGAGGTCCGCGCATCGGTCCAGCCGCTCGCGTTTCCGAGACGGCCCGTTCGGTTCCATGCTCCGGATGTCCGAACTCCTGGCGGTACCACGACGTGAGCTTTCGTCGCCGGAACAACCAGGCGTCGTCGGCGCGCTCGTAGGTGTCCCAATACGCCAACGCGTGATCGAACCAGTACTCAGGGTCGAGTACATGGTGCTGCGCCCGGCAGTACACGACACCGTGGGCGTGAGTGTCGTCGTCGAAGTCGATGACGTGATTCGAGACCAGGTGCATCGAGCAATGAAAATTCCGGAGCGAGTGGTCGTAGAACGTCCTGACGCCCTCGCGCCCTGACCCGTATGGACCGTTGCTCACATCCTCGACGAACAGCGCCGCGAGACCGTCGAGATCCTTACCGTCGACCGCCAAGGCGTAGCGAAACGCGAGCTGCTGGATGGTGTCCCGCGCGATGAGCTCTTCGACAGCGTCCATCAGCTCTCCTCAGCGGCGATCGGTTGATGTCACGAGTTCCACCTCGGGGGCGGTTCGGCGAGCCGCCGGATCGCCTCCCCCGCGGCCTCGAGGATCGCGGTCACGCCCTCGATCTCACGGACGGCTGGGTCGGTCGCGAGCGCCTGCACATCCTTCTCCAGTGGCTCGCGCGCTCGTTCACGCACCTCCGCAGATGCTCGCGCCCCAAACACCACATCGAGGGCAAAGCTTCGACCCGAACCCAGTCGCAAAACTTGGTGCATCGCTTCCGGCGTCACGCCGAGCATCTGGCCGATGGTCAGCGCGTCGTCCGCCAAAGTCATGTTTGCCGCGAGCAGCGCGTTGTTTACGAGCTTCACGAGCTGCCCGCTGCCGACCGGCCCGACGTGAACGACGGGATTGCCGAACGACGCCAGGTACGGCCGGCACCGCTCGACGGCCTCGTAGTCACCTCCAACTGCAACGACCAGCGTTCCGTCGCGCACAGCCATGCGTCCACCGCTCACTGGTGCATCCAGGAATGTGACGCCTTGGTCGCCGGCATTCGCCGCGAGCTCGCGACACGTTTCCGGGAGGATCGTCGAGTGCACTGCGATCACCGTGCCCGGTTGGCATCCCGCGAGCACACCCTCGTCGCCACCGAGCACATGACGGACATCGTCGTCAGCCCACACGCAGACACCGATCACGTCCGCGCGGGCGGCGAGGTCCGCGGGGCTCGTCGCGATCTCGACGTGTGGGCTGTCGAATGCCTGCAGCGTCTCGGGACGGCGGGCCCAGAGCACCGTGGGGAAGCCGGCGGCGATGACGCGTTCGGCGATGGCTCCGCCCATGTCGCCGAGACCGATGAACCCGACCCTTGTCACGGGTGGCTGCTCGTGCGCCACGAGGAGATCGCGTGCGTGCTCAGCCGCTCGCGAGATGCGTGCCGAACCACTCCAGCGTGCGTGCCCACGCGTCCTTCGCGGAAGGCTCGTGATACGCCGCGGGACGAGCGTCGCAGTGGAAGCCGTGATCGGCGTCCGGGTAGCGCACGATCTCCGCCGGGATTGCGGCCTTCTGGACCGCCTCGCGAAGCAACTCGACCTGATCGCTGGGGATGCTCTGATCGGCGTCGCCGAAAAGCCCGAGCCATGGCGTCTTGAGCTCGCCGGCGAGTTCGAGCAGCGACGGCATGCCGAAGCGGCCCTTGTCGATCCCACCGCCGTAGAACGTGACACCGGCCCCGAGCGCGTGCCGCGCCGCGGCGAGGAAGACGACGCTCCCGCCCATGCAGAAGCCGACGATCCCGACTCGAGACTTCTCGAATCCGTTGTCGGCCAGGTAAGCGAGCGTTGCGTCGAGATCGGCTTCCAGGTTTTCCATCGTCAGCGCCATGATCTGCGGCATGACCTGTTCCATGTCGTCGTAGGCGATGATCGGATCACCGTTGCGATGGAAGACGTGTGGCGCGACGGCGCGGTACCCGGCGCTCGCCAGGCGGTTGCACACGTCCTGGATGTGGTCGTTCACCCCGAACGCTTCCTGGATCACGATCACCGCGGCTTTCGCCGGACCCTCCGGCTCGGCGTCGTAGACGCCCATCGCGCCTCCCGAGCTCTCGACGGTCGCAGTTGTTGCCATCTCGTTGCCCTCCTCAGAGCGTTTGGTGAACTGGTCGTATCGCTACTTGCGTTTGAACCGCTTCGTCAAACCGAGCGCGCTACACGCGCGGGAATTGATACAGGTCGCGCGCGTTGTGTTCCGCGATGCGTGCCGCATCTTCGTCCGGCACGTCGAGCAGCGTCTCGGCCAACATCTTGCGACTGTTCGGCCAGTTCGAGTCGTTGTGCGGGAAGTCGGCTTCCCACATGAGCTTGTCGATGCCGATCAGCTCACGGTTCTGGATCGCGTACCGGTCGTGGATGACGCAGACCCAGAAGTTCTGCGCGAAGACCTCAGACGGCAGCTGCGTGTTGAGGAGGCCGTCGTAGCGGCTGCGATGCCACGTGTAGTCGAGACGCTCGAGCGCGTAGGGAACCCACCCCGCTCCACCTTCGGACAAAGCAATTCGGCAGTTCGGCAGGCCGTTCAATGTCCCGCTGTAGATCAGGTCACCCAACGCGCTCATCGAGTTGACGCCGCAAAGTGCGATGCCGACGGAAGGGGTGGTTTCGGGCGACGGCATCATGAGGCCGGACGACGTGCCGATGTGCATCGAGAGCGGAAGCCCGGTCTCGTTGCACGCCTCGAAAACCGGGCGCCAGTGACCGGTTGGGAACGACGGCAGGCCAAGCGGATGTGGGTTCTCGACGAAGAGCACGGCTCGTGATCCCTTCGCGGCACAACGCTCGATCTCCGCGACCGCGGCCGGCACGTCCCACAACGGAACGAGCGTCTGCGGGATGAACCGCTCGGGGTAGGTGGCGCACCACTCGTCGATCATCCAGTCGTTCCAGGCGCGCACGATCGCGAGCGCGAGGTCTTTGTCCTCGGCATCGAGCAGCCGCGTGCCGCCGAAGCGCGGGAACGTCGGGAACAGCAGCTCCGCCCACACGCCGTCTTCATCCATTGCCCCGACGCGTTCGTGCACTTCGTAGACCGCCGGGATCATGTCCTCGTAGCGACGCGCCTGGAGATCGGCGCCGTGCCCGCTTTCACCTTCTCGGAACCGCCGAGTCTGCGCATTGCCCTGAAAGCTCAACGGGTAGAACCGGTCTTCCCAGAGCCAGCCTTCGGCGCCGTCGCGTTCGACGATGCGAGGCGCTCGGTCGCGAAACCGGGGCTCGATGTGGTCGACGAACACATTTGGCGGCTCGACGACGTGGTCGTCGACCGAGATCGGCTGGACGTCATCGAGCAGCATCAGTACCTCCGGGATCGTCGCCGATCCGCTGGGGCTCAGCGAGCTGGCTGGAATGCACTACCGGTCAGCCGTCTTGAGCAGCGGAGCGGTCTGCTGGTTGAAGATCGTGCAACGAGTGTCTTGCGGAAACTTCGGGCGGTCTTCGGCCGCAAGCGGCGTCTTGATCTGCTCCACGGTCGGCCCGATCCGATCGGCGATCGACTGGAGCGAGTCGAGATCGAAGTCGTAGACCTTGGCGGCACGCGTCGCGAGGAGGTCGTTCAAGTCGCTCTCGGGAAGGTCCCACATGACGGTTTGCAACGCCTCGAGGGTGAACGGGCTGGTGCCTTCGGAGTGCGGAACGTCGGCGCCCCACATGAGGTTCGGAACACCGGCATCGTGCGCCTGGCGTAGATCGTGCGTTGGGCCGGCGACGTAGCAGTTCGTGGCGAAGTATTCACTCGGGGTTCTCCGCAACGCGCCGAGCGCATCGGCAATGTGCTCGACGAGCGGCGTGCCATCTCCCATGCTGCTCATCCGGAGCATCCCATCGAGGCGAGCGAGATACGCGGGAATCTCGGATGCACTCGTGATCTCTGTGATGACAAATACGAGACTTGGGTGACGTTCGAACACGCCCGACAGGATCATGTGCCCGATGGCGCGCACCACGTAGAACTGCATCTCGACCATGCCGATCAACGCAGCTGCGTTGCCACCTTCTGCCACCGACTCGGTCGGGAAGTTCGTGTGGCGATGGACTGGGAGCTCGAGCTCGGCGCAGACCTCCCACAGCGGGTCGAGGTGCGGGTAGTAGAGGTTGGCCATCCGAAGGACGTGGTCATTCGGCAGCAGGATGCCGCGCAAGCCTCCCGCTTTCGCCGCACGCGCCTCGGCGACGGCATCGTCGACGTCGTCGAGGAAGACCTGCGCGAAGCCCGCCCAGCGGTCGGGTGCCTCGCTGCAGAAGTCGACGAGCCACCGGTTGTGCGCGCGGAGGCCGGCGAAACGGAGCTCGTACTCCTCCGCGTTGCGGGGGCCCGCCGCTGTAAGCGCACCGGACGGGTAGAACGGCGGTGCCGTGTTCGGGAAGAGCACCTCGGCAGCGATGCCTTGACTGTCGAGATACTCGAGCCGCATCCGAGCATCCCAGTTCAGCGGCGCCATCATCGATGCCACCCCGACGCGGTGGTTGGCGTCGCGGTCTTGATCCGTGCCTTCGGCCCACGCATCATGGAAGCCGTTCGCCCATACGTCGAAGGCATCGTGGTACCGCTGCTCGAGGTACGGCTTGTAGTCCCAGAGGTCCGCACCGCAGTGACCATCGGTCGAGAAGACGACCTGGTGGTCTTTTCCAGCAGTGCTCATATCAAATCCTCTCTCGAACGCGTTCTACGTTACCCGCCATGAACGCGATTCACGCCCGGCGGCGCACGCGACCTTCGAGTGTGACTGCGAACTGCGTCCAAAACGCGGCGCGGCGGCGCGCCTCGTCGGCGATCTCGTACACGCGGCTCAACGGAACCGACTCGATCTGCTGCCACAGGTCGACGTGCGCGATCGAAGCCGAGTCGAACCATCCGACGAAGCTCTCGCCGCCTTCGCGATCGGTGAAGGCTCGATCGGCCCGCAACGGAGGGGCAGCCGGTCGCTTACGCGACAGGAGCCCAAGGACGATCGCCTCGGAATCGGAGGACTTGCTCGTCGGGGCGCTCGGGGCTCCGGAAAGGCCGCGAACCTCGTTGCGCACGCTGCGCACGGTCTCCGGGGAGGCGCCGACCACCCGTGCAATCGCGCGCAGCGACGCTTGCGGCTGTCGTTTCACCTCTTCGGCGATGCGAGCGCGCGCCGCGGCTGGATCGAGCGGGCGCACGCGTCCGTCGCGGCCAACGCGCGCCCGTCCGTTGCTCGACAGGCTGCCTGGGCCGGACGCTGCGGTCGTCCCGTGGCGAAGCCGCGCAACCGTCTTGGGTGAGACCCCACACACCGAAGCGATGCCACGGTCCGAGAGCTCAGCACGGGTACACAGGATGCGGCGCACCGCGTGCCGCCGCTCGGCGAGCGTGAGCGGCAAGCCGTGACCCACGTTGCACCGCACGAACTCGATGTACGCGTCGTCAGGCGACCCGTCGAACAGCACTGCGCACAGCTCGCGGAGACCCAACTGTCGTGCGGCGGCCACCCGGTGCTGACCGTCGATGATCGAACGGTCGGCGCGGCTGACGACGATTGGAGGCCAGCTGTCCACC
>CAMDCC010000061.1 GCA_945889545.1 Bifidobacterium breve
GTCGGGCCACCTGGCGGGTGCCGGACTCGACCACTTCATCGGCGAGCATCTCGCGCCCGACCACCCGCTGATCTCGATGACGAATGTGGTGCTCACACCACATATCGGTGGCGCGACCTACGACACTGAGTCCACGCACTCCAAGCTCATCGCCGATGGTCTCGCAACGCTGCTCGCCGGCGGGAAACCCGACAACATCGTGAACCCGGAGGTTCTCAGTGCCTGAGGCCAAGCTCACCGCGCAGGAGACCAAGGAGCAGCTGCTCTGGGTCGCCAAGGAGATGTTGATCACCAACCTCGTGCAGGGCACGGCCGGCAACTGCGCGGCACGGCTCCCCGACGGCAACGCGGTGCTCACGCCGTCGTCCCTCGATTACATGGACATGACGCTCGACGACCTTGTGGTCTGCGATCTCGACGGGAACGTGCTCGAAGGCGAGCGCAGCCCCACCACCGAGAAGATGCTCCACCTCAGCGCGCTGAAGCTGCACGACGATATCGATGCCACCATGCACTGCCACGCCAAGTTCGCCACGATGTTCGCCCTCACGCGCAAGGCAATTCCTGCCTACATCGAGGAGTTCGACGTGTTCGTGGGTGGCGACGTGGAAGTCGCCGACTACAAGACGACCGGGTCCCTCGAGCTCGCCGAGGAGATCGCCAAGCGCGTCGGCGAGAAGGCCGCCGTGTTGATGGCCAACCACGGCCTGTTCGCCGTGGGCAAGAGCCCCAAGGACGTGCTGCACATCGCGCACCTGGTCGAGCGCACCGCCGAGATCATCTGGGGCGCGCAGCAACTCGGCGAGATCGTGCCGCTACCCGACGAAGTAAACAAGCAGTTCTCGAGCTACTACCGGTACGGACGCACCGGGAAGTTCTAAAAGCTCAGGAGCCCGCTCACATCCATCAGCGCTTGCGCAGGAGGGTGAGGCCGTCGCCGAGGGGGATCATCGAGGCGTCGACGCGAGTGTCGGCCGCCACCATGTCGTTGAAGGCACGAATGGCGTTCGTGTCGGCATCGGTCACCGATGAATCGGCAACGGTCCCCGACCAGAGCACGTTGTCGACGAGGATCACGCCATTCGTGCGCATCCGCACGATGAGCTCCTCGTAGTACGCCGCGTAGTTCTGCTTGTCGGCGTCGATGAATGCGAGGTCGATCAGTGCGTCCTTGGGCAACGCTTGCAGCGTCTCGAGCGCGGGGGCGATCCGCAGCTCGATGCGCTCCGCCACTCCAGCCCGCTCCCATCCCTCACGGGCGATAGCAGTCCATTCCTCGCTGACGTCGCAGCACAGAAGGTGCCCGTCGGATCGCAACCCGTACGCGATGGCGAGCGACGAGTAGCCGGTGAACGTGCCGACCTCGACGGCATGCTTCACCTGGATGAGACGCGCAAGCAGCGTCATGAACGCGCCTTGCTCCGGTGAGATCTGCATCATCGACAGGCTGGGGACCTTCGCTTGCGTCTCCTGGATCAGCCATTGCTGGACTTCGTCGGGCGGCGCGCCGTGTGCGACGAGGTACTCATGCACGGGAGCAGACAGGAAGAAGGACTTCGGGTCAGCCATGAGCCGCAGACTACAAGCGCTGGATCAGCGCGCTTCGTCGACAACCGCTGTGATCCCCAGACACACGTTGAGGTTCACAATCGGCACGCGCAGCGGGAAGAAGCGCTGGTGTTCGATGCGAAAGCGCTCGCCCAGCAACTCGCGGATCTCGGCCGGTGAGTTGATGTGCTCACGGCGCACAAACATCTCATACGGCTTTCCGTACCGGCGCTCGAACTGACGCTGCGCGGTGACGCGTCGACCCATTCCGTAGACGAAGCCCGGATCGCATGGGATCACGATGCCCAGCCGACCACCGGGGCGGAGCAGGCGATGGAGCTCGTCGAGGGCGCGTGGCAAGTCGGGGAGGTGTTCGAGCACATGCACGGCGACGGCGCGGTCGAAGTGTCCGTCCTCGAACGGCAGACGCTGCTGACAGTCGCCGACGATCGTCTCCACGTTCGGGAAGCGTTCGCGCAGCAGCGCCGCCATCTCGCTACGCAGCTCCACGCTCGTGTAGTCCTGGCGCGAGAGGTCTTCGTACTGGAGCTGCTCACCCAGTCCAGCGCCGATCTCGATCGTTCGGAACCGACCTGTACCCGACGGGTAGGAGCGGAGCGCATACCGGTGGTTGAAGTGCTCGACGAGCTTGTAGCTACTCGGCACGTCCTCGTGCCACCACTGGATGGCTTCGTCGATGATCGCTTGATCCTCGGGTGCGAGCGGTGGGAGCACCTTGGGCCATTGCGTCACGACGGCACCGGCTTCTCCACCGGCTTCTCGTTCGCGGCCGACGGAGCAGCCGACGGAGCAGCCGAATCTCCAGCCGCGGCTTGCTCGAGCCGGCGGATCCGTTCGTCGGTGAGGGCATGGGCCTCGGTGAGCGTACGGAGCGTCTGAATAAGCCCCGACGCCGTGATGGAGAGCTGCACCGCGATCAGCAAGAGGATCGTCAACGCGAGGCCCAGCAACAGCTCGATGGGTCGGATGTCGAGCGCGTCGGCCAGCGGTTCGCCAACGCCGGTGAGTGCTTCTGACGCGCCGATCGTCAACGCGACCAGAATCCAACCGAGCGTGTACCGCAAGGTCAGGAGCTGAAGGCGCGCCAGCACAACGATGGACAGCGCGAAAAGAAGCCCGAGTGATCCGAGCAGCAAGGTGTCGAGAGTACCTCACCCGTCCGGCCCGTCACCGAACGAGTGATCCGTCACTCAGTCCCCCGTACTCCTGCCCTTTGCCCCGCCCTCAGCCTCAGCCTCAGCCTGGACCGCAGAGCGAAAGCGAATCCCGATCCGCAACTTCACGACGAGCAGGGCGCGAGCAAGGAACGCGAGCGACGCCGGCGTGGTCGCAGACCGAACACCGCCTTGGCGGGCATGGATCGTGGTGGGCACCGAGACGACTCGGTACCCGGCTCGTGCACTCGCCACCAACGCCTCGAAGGTGTCGCCGAGGTACTGCGTCGGGTACTCACGGGCGAACTCACCCAAGAGCGGTGACGCGATGGCACGAAACCCCGAAGTCGCATCTTCGATCGGCTCGCCGTTCGCTCGCTTCGCCGCCCGCGCGAGGACACGCATCGCAAATCGCCGCGACCTCGAGATCTCCATTGCGTCGCCGCCTGCAAACCGGTTGCCCACGACCAGATCGGCATGTTCCTTCGACATCGCGTCGAGCAGTGCGTGGATGTTCGCAGGGTCGTGTTGCCCGTCGGCATCGCACTGAATGGCAACGCGGTAGCCATTCTCCACGGCGTACCGAAAGCCACACCGCAATGCGCCACCCACACCCAGGTTGACGACCAGACGGAGCACGGTCGCTCCTGCTTGTTCGGCGAGCTCGCCAGTCGCGTCGGTGGAGCCGTCGTCGACGACAACCACCGGGAAGCCCTCGGCCCGCACGGCGCGCACCACATTGGCGACGGTTGCCGACTCGTTGTGCGCCGGGATGATCACGACAACATCGCTCGTGGCCATCGGCAACATCGTAGTGATGGCCGCGTGCTCAGGAGTTGTTGACCGCGTGTTCCTCGATGGCATCGATGGTCACCGTGCCCGCCAAGAGCACGATCGCGAGCATTGGCCAGTCGTTCACGCGCAAGAACCGCTGCGGCCAGTCGTACGCCCCCGGATAGCCGTTCCGGGCCTGCTGCACGATCACGTATGCGGAGGCCGCGCCCAGTACGAGAACTGACGCGACACGGAGCGCGAGACGTGCTCGTCGATCGAACAGTGCTCCGAGCATGGCGATGCCAGCGACCCCGCCCACCCACGGCGCGCCGATCACCGCTCCGACGATGGCGGCCGCGATCGGCAACCCGACGAGCACGCGCCGCGAATACCCGTTCTCGAGCAATCGCTCCCCCTCCTGGGGACGCTCGATTGCCCCGAAAGCAGGAATGTCGAGACTCGACGGATTGTGGGCGACAGGAGCAGCACCCTGCTTGCGCCGACGCACGATGATCACCAGGCACGCCAACGCGCCGATCGCACTCACTCCGAGGCCGAGCCAGATCCGACGTTGCGGGGTCCACTCCAGCGTGACCGAGAGGTTGCGATTGTCGCCGGGGCGCACGAACCACGCGTTCGCCATCCCGTCGACCAGGTCCGGCGCGCCGAGCGACGAGCCATCGGCGAGCTCGGCCTGCCACCCGTCGTTGTGGCTCTGCGCCAACACCAGCCAGAACGGACCATCGGCGCCGCGCACGCGCAGGTCGTACGACACTGGCCCTTCGTCGACGACGCGGATGTCGGGACCGCTCTCTTGCCCACCCGACTGTCCGAGCAACGCTTCGGTACGCGGCGTGCCGTCGGTGTCCGACGCCAGCGCGATGCGATCGAGGTCGATGCCGGTGTCGAGTCCCTTCGCGGCGCGCAGCTCGTGCGGTCCGGGCGACAGCGAGATGCCGTTGGCAGAATCGCCGCAGGGTTCGAGCGTGAGCGCCTGGCGATCAACCGCGGCGCTGTAGCTGGCACGCACTTCTACTTCGAACGGTTGGCCGTCGATGCTCAGCAGGTCGTCGCGGCACCCGGTCGACCAAGTGGGATCTGGCTCCACTGGCGGCACGAAGCCCGCCATACCGAACTCCGAGATCGCGACGGGCAGCTCGACGGCAGTACGACTGAAGAACTCGATCGTGGTCACCGCTCGCACTTCGGCGACGGTGATGCGCACGCGCTGGGCCGTGACCTCCGGGAACTGCACGGTCACGGCAGCAGTCGCGCCAATCCGTGACTGGTCAGTGATCGCCGGCACATCGACGTCAAACGCCGGAGCGTCATCGGGCTGGATGCGCAGCTTGGTGGGCACCGAATGGCGACCGTCGGCGACGATCTCGAGATCTAGATGGTCGAACACCGCGGGCTCGCGACTCGATGGAAGTTCGTACTCCACCCATTCCCCGACACTCGGACCGTACGCAGGCGTCCATGCAGTTGCTTCGAGACCATCGATCGCCGACGTTGCCAGTGATCGCAGATCGCCTTCGAGGTGCGACGACGATCGCACGTCAAAGACGTTCGCCAGGTCGGACGGGGGAAGGATGAGCGAGAGCGTCGCTTCGCTCGCTCTCCCGTTCAGACGTGCCGTGCCTGACAACGCGAACTCACGCTCGGTTGGCACGTCGAACTGGCGTACCAGGCTCTGCTCCTCATCACTGCGCAGGTAGTCCGCTTGCGAACCGCGCAGGCGCGTCATGAGGTACGTGAGGCGGTGATCGGCCGAATCCGGCCCGGCGACGTCGAGCAGATCGACCGGGAGGCGGATGATCTCGTCGACCCTTACGTCGGCAACCTGGACCTCGGCGAAGCCGACCGCGTTCTTGGCGTCGCGGTCGCCACCGAGCGCGTCGATCGTCACCTCCATCTTGCGGAAGGAGTGCTCGGGGAACTCGATCGTCTGGCCGTCGCGACTCCGCGACGCGGCGTCGAGCCGCACGTGCTGCTCGACGCCATCGTCGAGTCGCAACGTGACCTCAGACACGAAGCGGTCCCGCACACCGGCTTGGGGCTGCACGAGCACGACGTGATCGGTGGTGACCGGACCATCCAGACGGAGAACAAGACGCTCGCCCGTGGCGTCACCCCGTCGACCTTCGGTCCAAGCCGTACGCAGGTCGCCATCGAACGCCATCGCCGGCCTATCCTCCGGCGAGAGGAAGTCGGGATCGCCATACGCAGTGGCTTGCACGGACTTCACCCCGCGCTGGATGGCCACCGTGCGCGTGCTGTCGTCAGCATCCGGGAACGGCTCCAACCGGTGATCGGCCGGGTCGTCCACCAACGGCCGCTCGCCGGCCCGCTCGGTGTTCCCGGTCATGTCGCGCGAGGCGCCCCAATGGCGAGCGCGCCGACGGTTGGTGTCGGTGACCAGCAGATCCGCGTCACGCGCCAACAACCGGCGTAGCACGCCGGGGTGCTTCGCGTACCACGCCGACGAGATGATGAGCGTCCGCCCGTCGATCACCCCCGCGGCCGCGGCGTCGACGAGGCCCTCGCTGTCACCCGAGACGACGACGGGATTCGTCACCGGTGCGGTGCGCACGATCGACTCGGGCTGCTCGATCTCGAAGATCTGGACCTTCGGTGGGTCGGCTGCACCCACCGGTGTGCCCAGCTCGACCGGGTCGTTCAGTGGTTGTGCAGCCGACGCGCGGTTCGGGGTACGCGGGCCGAAGTCGTCAGCGCGGGAGGCGCCTCTGAGCCCCGCCTTCAAGACCGAGAACAGCACGCGCGGGCGCGGCGTGCGGTAGCGCTCGTACTCGAGGTCGTAGCGCATCACCACGTCGCCCGCGGCAAACAGCCGAGCGATCGCGGCGACCGCGTCGGGCTCTGCGATCCCCTCTTGGAACCGGTGATCCAGCGCGATCAACAGGTCGGCCGATGCCTGCGATCCAAACGGCACCAGCTCCCGTTCGACCCACGCGCGGTCCATCAAACCCGGCAGGATCGGATCCACCGTGTTCCCCCAGCGATACGCCGAGAAGTCGGCGCCGGGCAACTCCAGTACCCGCGTGCCGTGACTCTTCGCGTCGAGCGCGTGTGCCGCGTCGAGCCAGTACTGCGGGAGATCCTCGGCGCGCTTCAGGTTGTCGCCCACGTAGTCGGCCGACCACGCCGGCGGCATGCCTGCCACCGCGAGCACCGCCACGAGCACGCCCGCGGCGATCCCGATCTGACGTCGCCGGACGATCAACGCCGACACACCGATCCCCACGAGCACTGCAACGCCGAGGATCACAAGCGGTGCCGCGCGCGGTGTGCTGCGCATCGCGAGCCCGACCGTCGATCCTTCGGCAAACGTCTTGAACACACGACCAACGGGTGACGGATCGTCGTAGGGATACGTCCCCACTGCGATCACTAGCCCAACCGCGATCAGCGCGACGAAGTACGCCCGGTGGCGCCACCGCGTCATGGCCGCGGCAACAAACGCAAGCACCGGAATCAACAGGGTCGCCACGAGCAACCAGATCTGCTCCTGGAACTGCGGCGACTGCGTGATCCAGAGACTCAGACCGTCGCGTCCGTAGAAGAACCAATTGCCGAGACCGCGCAACACTTCGAGCGGAGACGATGCCGCGGCAACCGACTTGACGGTCTCCGTGTAGTCGAGCACCGGAAGGCCGTAGCGTCCTTGCACCGATAAGCCGGCGATCCACCATGCCGCGGTCGCAAGCACGAGGACGCCAATGCGGCTGGTTACGCGCAATGCGGCTCTCGCACTCACGCGCCGTTCGACCACCACCGCAAAGACGATCCAGAGGACGGGTCCGATACCCGCGAACAGCAAAGCGGTGGCATTGGTACCGCCGACGGTGAGCGTGACGAGGGCAAGCAACGCTGGGTGCTTCCACCCGGGGTTGCGCAACGACCGCTCGGTCAACGCGATCATCCACGGCAACGCAGCCCAGGGAAGGAGGATCACGGACTGACGCGCCGTGTACGCAAGCACGTACGGCGTAAGCATGTACACGAACGCGGCCGCGACCGCGCCGAGGTCGTTGCGTCGTAACGTACGTAGGAGGAACAGCACGCCCGCGCCAGCCGCGAACGTGACCGACCCGAGCCAGAGACGCTGCGCGACCCAGTCGGGCACACCGAGCTGCTCCATGAGCCAGTAGTACGGGCCCATCGGGAACAGGTACCCGATGTTCTGGTGCAGGACGGTGCCCGCGCCAACGGTCGGATCCCACAGGTATGCGGCTCCGCTCAGGAGCCCAATGGGATCGAGGTACAGGTACTGCTTGGTGTCGGCAGCAACGTCGCCCGGCGCCGAGGCCAGGAATGGCACGTACGCTGCGACCGCGAGCCCAAGATGGGCGAGCACGCCGGGCCGCAGATGGGCGAGCACGCCGGACCGCTTCGCCAGGGCGGACGGGGCCCGGGTGCTGGTGGCGATCACGTGGCGCAGGGGCTCACCGCGAACGAGTGCGCGGCATCTCGTCGGCCAACACCTCGAGGACGCCTCGCGCCGTCGCGTCCCAAGTGAAGCGCGCCGCTCGAGCTGCCGCAGCCTCGCTCATGGTTCGGCGCAGCGCGTCGTCGCTCAGCAGCGTGTCGAGGTGGGTCGCAACGTCATCGTGCGTAGCACCAAGAAATCCGGTCACGCCGGGCTCGAGTGCATCGCGATGACCGGCGATGTCGGTGACCACGGCCGGCGTGCCACACGCCGCGGCTTCGGTGATCGACATCCCCCAACCTTCGCGGGCCGACGTGCTCGCGAGCACCCAGGCGCGGCGGTAGAGCTCGATGAGCGCCGCGTCGTCGATCCGGCCCGGGAGCTCGATCCACGTCTCGGCGTTGTGCGACGCAATGCGCGCCTCGAGGTCGGGGCGTTCGTAGCCCTCCCCCACAATCACGGCGCGCAAGCGCGGGTGGCGGGCCTTGAGCGTGACGAGCGCGTCCACGAGCAGATGGAACCGCTTGACCGGGACGAGCCGCCCGACGGCAACCACCAACGGATCAAGGTCTCTTTCGCCGCCGATCGAGAACCGCGCGTCGATCCCCGGTTCCACGACCGAGACCCGCTTGTCGCGGAACTTGAGGTCTTCCACGAGCTCACGCTTCGAGGAGTTCGACAGCGTGACGATGCGCGTGCGGCGGTAGATCGGCGGTGCAATCCGCGACTCGAGGGTTCGACCGAGGCGAGCGAGCTTGGACCCGAGCGTCATGTCCCACATCTCAGCGTGCACGTGATGCAAGAACGCGATGCGCGGACCCCTAGCCCAGATGGGCGAGAAGAACGGCATGCCGTTCCAGATCTCGACGAGTGCGTCGCGCGACCCGTGCCAACCCATGACTTCGCTGATCGCAGCCCGTGGAAACACCAGGTACCGACCGGCCTTGCGAATCACGCGATAGCCGTCGCGCCACGCAACTTGTGAGAGCCCTGGCGCATACGAGGTACGGAAGCCGACTTCGATCCCGGCCCGCGCCCACCGGCGCGCGATCTCGTGCGCGTGGACCTCAGAGCCGCCGGCTTCAGGATCGTCGAGATCACGCCAAGCAAGGAAGTGGACCCGGCCGATCCCTGCCGCAGCAGCAATGTCGCCGAGCTTCGCAGCCTCGTCGTCGCCAAGCGCGTGTCCGATGGAGTCGTCGAGATCCGGCACGCTGAGATACTTCCCTCCGGCAGCGGGGCGAAGGGTCAAGTGTAGGCGCTAGGCCGGTTGGAGCTCTTCTGTGTGCGGAGGATCTGACAGGGATTCTTTCTGGTGCGCGCGTCGCTGGTCCCAGAACCGCACGATGAGCACTTCGACCGCGATGGCGCCAAGCACCACAAGCGCGGGTTCGGCAATCGAGCGATACCGCGTGTTCCCAAACGTGTACATCGCAGTGAACGACACGAGGATCGGCAGCGCGAGGAGGGGCGCAAGCGTCTTCTTGCGGCGCCAGAGGATCACACCCCCGGTAAGAGCGAAGGGCGCGAGCAGGTAGAACTGCGCCAACGAAATCCGCGCGGCCATCTCGGATCGTCCCTCAGTGATGTCGTACGCGATCTTCTGGTTCGGCTGGATCTCGCCCCACGGCGACCCGGGGTGGAAGAGCTCCCACATACGCCCGAAGCGCGCAGCGACCACGACAGGGACGCGCTCGAGATTGTCACCGACGTAGTCGAAGGCACGCTTTCGCCAAAACGCGTCGCGCTCTGACGGGTCGCCCTTCGGCTGATACTTGATGATGCAGTCGGCACTCCACAAGCCCAGTGACGCGCCGTAGTAGGTCTCATCACAATTGGTCGCGGCGAGCGTGATGCCCGCGTCGGCACCGAGCAGCACGCGGTTCTCGAAGATCGTGAAGTTCCGAATCAGCCACGGTGCCATCACGAGTGCAGCAACAGCACCAGCAGCTACGAGAAACCCGAGCCGTTCCTTGATCGGACGCCCCGCGAGACGACGCACGAGGAGCGGGATGATGAGGAGCGGGACCAGGAGGAGGAACTCCGAACGCACGAGTGCCGAGAAGCCGCACAGTGCGCCGACCACCAGGACGCGCTTGAGAGTCGGTGACTCCCATGCTCGGTATGCGAGCAACAGCACGACGGCGCTCAAGAGGATCGCCATCGATTCGGAGGTGAGGACCGCGTCGTTCACCCAGAAGTTTCCGTATACCGCCGCGATGAGCGCGGCGAGGATTCCCACCCTTGGCCCGGCGATCTTGCGTCCGACGAGCCCCATGACGAACACCGCACCGGTGCCGAGCATCACATTCGCGATCATGTGCGCGTGGTGGCTGCGCAACCCCACTACCGAGAACGCGCTCAGGTACAGCGGAAAGATCGGCCGGTTGGTTGCCGACGGTCCGACCGACACAACGCCGTGCCAGTCCTGGGGATCACTCAGGATGACGGCATCGGGGCGCGAGAAGCTCTTCGGTACCCACGTGAGGAAACCCTTCCCATCCGCGATGCCATTCGCCATGAAGTGGGCCGTGAACGGGTCGCCCCACAGGTTCTGGTCCCACTTCACGCCAATCACGTACCCGAGGCGAATCGCGAGCCCGGCCGCGGTGATCAGGCCGAGCAGCCAGAAGAATCGCCGCGTCGACCACTGCACGGGCGCAAATCTACTTGCTCGCGTTGAGGATTGAACGGTCAGAACGTTGGCGTCAGAACGTTGGCGTCAGGACGTTGGCGTCAGGACGTTGTGGTCAGGGAGCGCTCGCGCCGCAACCGGAGCACCGGGCTCTCGATGAAGTTCCACGAGACGATCGCGGCGGTCAGAGTCAACATGCCCGCGTATCCCAAGACTGCGAAGACGTCGACGTCGAACACGGGGAGGCCGGTCGTCGAGAAGAAGCGACCGAGCCAGAGCTCGTGCCACAGGTAGATGCCGTACGACACGACACCGAGGCCCACGAGCACCGGGTGCCGCAAGGTGCGGCGCGCAAGGCCGCGTTCCTGGTCGCCGAAGATGCCCGGGAGCAAGAGGAAGAACGCGGTCGCCCCGTACAGCAAGGTCCATGCAAGCCATTGACCCCGCGAGAGCTGCCGGTAGTCGAGCGGGAGGTCGAAGAGCGTTGAGACCGCCACAAACGCGAACCCAGCGAGCCCCCAGCACATCCACGGTCGCTTCCCAGCGAACTCGGCGAGGCGCGACCGCACGTGGCCGGTCTCGATGCCGGCACTCACAACCGCCAGCAACATCCCGAGTGCGAACTGGTCGAAGAACGCGGGAAGCCACGAGAGCTCGATCAACGGGCGCGGATTGATCGAGAGCACGATCATCCGGTACGCGATGCCCGTCATGAAGAGCACGACGAGCCCGACCAGCTCCACTCGTACGACACCCTTCGCTCGGCGCGCCACGGTGCGGATCCCGAGCGCCCACAGCGGCAGGAAGAGATAGAAGGCAACCTCCACGCAGAGCGTCCATGCCTGTTGGATGCCGCCGTATGCGTGACTCGCGGTGTACTGCTGGAGCAAGCCGAAGTACGAGATGAAGTCGCCGAGGTTGTCGATGCTGTGCTTCGGACCGGACTGGCGAAACACCCAGACGACGGCGATGAGCGCCACCCAGTACGCAGGGAAGATGCGCAGGAACCGACCCACGAAGTAGTCGCGAAGCTCCGGTCCGGGCACACCACGCAGATGCGCGAGCACGAACGGGCGGTACAGGAGGAATCCCGAGATGAGGAAGAAGACCGAGACGCCGACGTCGAGACGGATCAGGAACTGACCGAGGTCGAGTCCGAAGATTCCCAGGCTTGGGGTCCGACCGATCGTCCCGCTGACGAACGTTGCGTGGAGCACGAACACCGCGACGGCCGCGAGCCCGCGGTAGCCGTTGAAGCACGGGAAGAAGGCGCGGTCGGGCGCATCCACCGGCGGCGCCGTGGGAGTCACGACGGCGACTTCCCTGATGGCGCAACGGCTGACGACGAGAGGCCTGACGATGCGACAACTGGCGACATTCGGCGTCGCCAGGGAGGGCGGTCCTTGAAGCGCAGCACGGGGCGCTCAACGAGGTAGTAGCTCGCGGTTGCGGTGAGCAAGGCGTAGGCCATCGCGATGGCCATGACGGCGACGATCGGACCTTGGAACAGATCCTTGTAGCCGAGCCAGTCCTCACGGGCGTACCCGAGCCATGCCTGATGCCAGAGGTAGACGCCGTACGACACGAGCCCGATGTATGCGATCGGTGCCCAGCGCAGAAACCGCCGGACCAATCCGCGTTGTTGGTCGCCGAACACTGCCGGGATGAGAAGGAACAACCCGGTCAGTCCATACAACGTCTGACGGATGAAG
>CAMDCC010000062.1 GCA_945889545.1 Bifidobacterium breve
CGCAACTGCGCAACGTGGAGGAGGGGACACTCGTGGGCAATGCACCGGACGGCGTTGATCTCGAAGCGCTGACCCCGTGGTTCGCCGCGCACGTCGAGGGTGCCGGTGACAGCCCATTGCGAGTCGAGCTGATCGCCGGCGGACGTTCCAACCTCACGTATGCCATCAGCCACGACGGCCATACAGACGACAGCCATACAGACGACAGCCATACATGGGTGCTCCGCCGACCCCCGCTCGGCCATGTAGTTGCGACAGCCCATGACATGACTCGGGAACATCGCGTGATGTCGGCGCTCGCCGGCACCGAGGTACCCGTGCCGCGGATCTATGCGCATTGCGACGATCCTTCCTTGATCGGCGCGCCGTTCTACGTGATGGAACGGGTGAACGGTCGGGTGCTGCGCGAGCTCGAAGAGATCGCGACGCTCGACGCCGACGAAGCGCGCCGTTGCTCGCACGCGCTGGTCGACGTGCTCGCCGCGCTCCACGAGGTGGACTACGAGGCGGTCGGGCTCAGCGACTTCGGGCGGCCCGATGGCTTCCTCGCCCGCAACGTGGCCCGATGGGGAAAGCAGTGGCAGGCGAACAAGACGCAAGACCTGCCGGCGATCGACGAGCTCGCCCGGCGGCTCGACGCGGCACTCCCAGAGTCGGGTCCGGCCACGATCGTGCACGGCGACTACCGCCTCGACAACACGATGCTCGATCCCCACGACGCGGGGAAGATCGCGGCCGTGCTCGACTGGGAGATGTCGACGCTCGGCGACCCGCTGACCGACCTCGCGCTTCTCCTCGTGTACTGGGGAGCGGGTGGCTCAGAGATTGCGCTCAGCTCGACGCGGGGCGTCTCGCAGGTGCCGGGCTTCATCACTCCCGACGAAGTGGTCGAGCGCTACGCCGAGCGATCTGGCCGCCCGATCGAGCACCTCGACTTCTACGTGGTGTTTGCGCTCTACAAGCTCGCAGTGATCCTCGAAGGGATCAACGCCCGCTTCCTCCTGGGCAAGACCCTCGGTGAAGGCTTCGACGAGATGGGTGCGGCCGTCTCGACACTCGCCGACGCCGCACTCGACCGCGCGGCGAAGTCGTCCAACCCGCGCCTGCGCGGCACCGGAGCCTGAAGCATGGAGGGCTGGCTCCGGGTCACGCCCTCGTGCCAGATCGCGATGCATGAGCTCGAGTGGCGCACGAGCCGGTCCGGCGGGCCGGGCGGGCAGCACGCCAACACCTCCGACACGCGCGTCGAGGTGGTCTTCAATGTCGAAGCGTCTCCGTCGCTCGGCCCGCGCCAACGGGCACGACTGCTCGAGCGCCTCGGACCGATGGTAAGAGCCACGGCCTCCGACTCCCGGTCCCAAGCGCGCAACCGCGAGCTTGCGTTGGAGCGGCTGCGGGCGCGCCTTGCCGATGGGCTTCACATTGAACAAGTACGCCGCCCAACCCGCGTGTCGAAGGCCGCCAAACGCCGCCGAGTCGACACCAAACGCCGGCGCAGCGAGATCAAACGAAAGCGAGGCCGTCCCACACTCGAGGACTAGGCACTCGAGGACTAGGCACTCGAGGACTAGATGTGTCGCGAGATGTAGCCACGCTTGCGGAACGTCGCGAGCATGCGCGTCAGGTACCAGACCGCGAGGATCGCGACCACGACAGCACCACCCGCAGCGATGCCAACTTCGTCCCACGGGAGTGGATCGCCTCGCACGACCTCTTGTGCAGCCGCGAACACATGCGTGGTCGGCAGCACGTCAGCGACCGGCTGGAGCACACCCGGCAGCGCGTTCACCGGGTAGAAGATCCCGGAGAGGGGCAGGAGCAGCGCGATGAAGCCCCACGTCATGATCTCGGCGCCCTGACCGAGCCGCAGGATCAATCCGATCACCACGAGCGCGACCGACCAACCCACGAAGAGCAGCACCGCGACGAGCGGTATCAGCGAGAGTCCGAGGCTGGTGATCTCGAATGCGAACAGCGCGAACGCCACGATCGACACCACGGTCACGCCGATCGCCAGCTTCACGAGGCCGAACAGCGCGACGCCGGCGCCGTACTCGAGCTCCGAGAGCGGTGTGACCATCAGATTGAGAAGATTCCGCGACCACGTCTCTTCGAGGAAGCCGGTCGCCACACTTACCTCGGCCTGGAACACCACATGAAAGAGGATGATCCCGGCCAGGAGGAACGCCGCGCTCGCGGCTGCCGCTCCCTGCTGGCGACCGAAGTACACGCCGATCGCGCCAAAGAGCACGGCATCGACCACGGGCCACACGACCACGTCGAACCATCGTTGCGGGGCGCGTTGCAGCACGTAGGCCTGCCGCCGTGCGATCGCCAGCACCCGATCGGTGTTGAAGCTCACGATGCCTCCGGCTGGACCACATCGGCAACATGCCCGTCGGCGAGGTGCAGGAACACGCCTTCGAGGTCGTCGCGGCCGAAGCGGGTCGCGACCTCCGCCGCGGTGCCGTCGGCAACGACACGTCCACCCGATACGAACACCACACGGTCACAGAGTCGCTCGACCTCGACCATGTTGTGGCTCGTCACGAGGAGCGCGGTGCCTTCTTCTGCGCAGAGGCGCTCCAAGCCGTTGCGGACACGCCGAGCCACGTCGGGATCGAGCGAAGCCGTCGGCTCGTCGAGCACGAGGAGCCGCGGCTGGTGCAACGTGGCCTTGATGATCCCGACCAACGTGCGCTGCCCCGACGAGAGCTCGTTGCCCATCGCACGGGCAAGCTCCGCGATGCCGAATCGTTCCAGCGCGAGCGCGGCAGCCGGTGCGGGGCTGGGTATCCCGTAGAGGCGACCGAACAGCACCAAGAACTCCTCGACTCTGAGCCGTTCGGGCAGCGGGAGGTACCCCGCGGCGAAGCCGACCTGTTCCATCGCTGCGCTGCGATCGCGCGGCAAGTGCTTGCCCACGACCTCGATCTCGCCCGCGTCGGGTGTGATCACGCCGAGCAGCATCAGCAGAGTCGTGGTCTTGCCCGCCCCGTTCGGCCCGAGGAGCGCGACGCGCTCACCGGCGTCGACCCGAAGGTCGATGCCGTCGACCGCTCGCACGCGCTTGTACTCCTTGACCAGCCCACGCGCTTGGAGGACCGGCTCGCGCGGCACCGGAGCGCGCGGTACTGGAGTAGAGGACTCGGTCATGGATCAGATCTTCGCAGAACCGGATTGTTCGCCGTGCTGAATACTGGCGGCGAGCGAGCGGAGCGAGCGAGCCTGCCAGCGCTGGCGAGCGGCTGCGCCGCAGGTACCCTGCGGCGCAGCGAGTGCGCCAAAAGAGGGGGTTTCCTGTGCATGTGCTCGACGGGGTCAAGGTGGTGGAGCTCGCGATCCACGGATTCGTGCCGGCGTGCGGCGCCATTCTCGGTGACTGGGGTGCCGAGGTCATCAAGGTGGAAGACCCAAAGGGCGACCCACTGCGGATGGTCATCAAGTCGGGGTTCGCGGCCGACACCGGTGACTTCAACTTCCTGTGGGAGCTCTTCAACCGCAACAAGCGCGGCATCGCCCTCGACCTGCGCATCCCCGAGGCCCGGGCCGTGTTCGACAAGCTCATCGAGGAAGCCGACGTGTTCATCACCAACTTCCTCCCGAATGCCCGCGAGAAGCTGAAGGTGACGCCGGAAGACCTGTTCAAGATCAACCCGCGCCTCGTGTACGCGAAGGGCCACGGCCAAGGCCAGCGCGGCCCCGACGCCGACAAGGGCGGCTTCGATGCCGTGAGCTTCTGGGCCCGCGGCGGACTCGGCCACACGCTCACTCCCGCCGAAGGACCACTGATCATGCAGCGCGGTGCGATGGGCGACGCCCCGAGCGGCGCGATGCTCGCCGGCGGCGTGGGCGCCGCGCTGTACCAGCGCGAGAAGACCGGCAAGGGAGTAGTCGTCGACGTTGCGCTCCTGAACACCGCCGTCTGGCAGCTCGGCATGGACCTCACCTCCACGACGATCCTGCGAGAGAATTCGAAAGGTCTCACCACCACTCGCGCACTGCCGAACCCACTCGTCGGCTCATACCGAACAGCCGACGAGCGTTGGCTCTTGCTGAACATGCTCGACGACATGCGCCACTTCGCGCCCACCTGCCGAGCCCTCGGTCTCGATGCTCTCATCGACGACCCACGGTTCGCCGACACGCAGGCGCGCGCCGACAACCGCGAAGAGCTCCACACCCGGTTAGCCGACGCCATCCAGAGCAAGGCACTCCCTGAGCTGCGTGAACGACTCGAGGCCGAGGACACTGTCTTCGCATCGCTGGCGTCGCAGCTCGAGGTGATCGACGACCCGCAAGTGATCGCCAACGGCTACCTCGCACCCCACCCCAACCACCCCACCTGCCGCGTCGCCTGCGCCCCCATGCAGTTCGACAACGAGATGGTCGAGGTACGAAGAGCCGCCCCCGACATCGGCGAGCACACCCAAGAGATCCTCCAAGAACTCGGCTTCGACGCCGACGCCATCACAACCCTGCGCGCCGCCAACGCCATCGCGTAACGCGTAACGCGTAGCGCGTCTCGACTTCGCCCACGGCTCCGGCGCCCGGACGCCAGGGGTCGGACGGCGGACCTTTCGCGCGCGCCACGACTTCGCGCTCACGCCACGCTCGGTCTCGACCTCGCGCACCGTGGGTCCTCCGGGGTTGGGCGTCACCGGCGCTGGGCACGGCCCGCGCATCCTCCGGAGCCCCTGCTCCGGCTCCTTCGTCGCCGTCGGGTCTTCGACCCGGGTCTCCTCCGGGCGGTCCTCACAGCCCAGCACCGGCGCACCCACCCCTGCGCTCACACTCACGATGGGAGCTACTCGCGTCCGGATCCAGGGGTCGGGCGCCGGCGAGTTCACGGCGGCCCCCTTCCGAGACGCGCAGCGTTGGTGGGACCCAAGTCCCGCGGGAGCACGCGGGGGCCGGTGTGCTTGTTTGAGTCCGCCGACCGACCCCTGGTGTCCGGGCGCCGGAGCCGTGCGCGAAACCGGGACGCGTGTAGGTCGGGGGCGAGCGGAAGAGAAGAAGCAGGGGCGGACGTAGGGTTGCCAGTGTGAGCGACGGGGTGAGTGATGGATTGGTGTGGGAGCAGGCGGTGGAGGAGTTGCGGCGGCCGGTGTTGATTGCTGGGTTTGAGGGGTGGAACGACGCTGGGGATGCTGCTTCGGGGGCTGCTGCTTGGTTGACCCAGCATTCTCTTGGCGATGCACAACGGTTGGCTGCTGTTGATCCTGAGGAGCACTTCGACTTTCAGGCGCGGCGGCCGCATGTGACGCTTGCGGGCGGTGTCACCAAGTCGGTGGCGTGGCCCGAGAACGTGTTCTTCAGCGTGCATCGGGAAGAGCGCGACCTTGTGGTGCTGCGTGGGATCGAGCCGAGCTATCGGTGGCCGTCGTTCTGCCAGGCGGTGATCTCGGTCGCCCGTGCGACCGCGTGCGAGATGGTGGTCACGTTGGGCGCGCTGCTTGCCGATGTTCCCCACACTCGTGAGGCGCGGGTCACGGGGACGGCTACTGATCCTGAGCTCGTGGCGCGCCTCGGCCTCTCGCAGTCGCGGTATGAAGGTCCGACGGGAATTGTCGGCGCGCTCCAGGACTGCTGTCGTACGGAAGGGATCGACTCGGTGTCGCTGTGGGCGCCGGTGCCGCACTACCTCGCGGCGCCGCCGAACCCGCCCGCCACGCTCGCGTTGCTCGACCGGGCATCGGGACTGCTCGGGCTCGACCTCGACCTCTCCCGCTTACATCGCACCGCCGACGCGTGGCGCACCAAGGTGAACGAGGTGACCGCGGCGGATTCCGATGTGCGGGGCTACGTCGACACGCTCGAAGCGCGCTACGACGCCGAGCTTGGCACCGAGTCGTCGGACACGTCGTGGGGCGCCAACCTCCCGACCGGCGACGAGCTCGCCAACGAAGTCGAGCGCTTCCTCCGCGAGCAACCGGAGGGCTGATCTCCCTTTCGAAGATCCCTGGAGCTACTCCAAGAGATCGCGGGCGACCGCTTCCCAGAGCACTTCGGAGAGGCCCAACGACTCTTGGTCGACGCGCTCGTCGTTGCCGTGGAACATCGTGGCGTAGTCCTCGAATGCCAACCGGCGGCTGAAGAGCGCGAACCCGTAACCCACGGAACCGGCGCGGCGGAAGAATCGGTTGTCGGTGCCACCGACCATGAGGAACGGGACGAGCGCGGAATCCTTGACCAACTTGCTCGTAACTCGGCTGAGTGAGTCCCAGAGCGGCGTGTCGATCGCCGACTCGGTAGCGGGGTCATCGTTCGACTCGATCTCGACCCGATCTGCGAGATCGCCGAGCGCCTCTTCGAGCATCGCACGGGCCGATGCACCGTCTTGGCCGGGCAGCGTACGGATATCGATCTCGAGCTCCACGAGGTCGGGGATCACGTTGGTCTTCGTGCCTGCGTGCATGACGGTGGGCGCGAACGTGGTGTGCGTGCACGCGTGGACCAGACGCGACATCCCGAGTGGCAGCTCGGAGAGCGCGTCGCGCAGGCCGTCGGGGTCGAGGAACGCCTTCGTGATCTCCTCGGGATACGCCATGCCCTCGACGAACTGGCGCCACACCTCATGGATCATCCCGTCGGGTTGGTACGCGGAGATTCGGCGCACGACCTCGGCGGCAGTCACCAACGCGTTGTCGGTACGGAACGGTTGCGAACCGTGGCCGGGCGTGCCGCGGATCTTCAGCTTCGACCAGAACGTGCCCTTTTCGGCGGTGAGCACCGGCAGCTTCACGCCGTCGGCTGTCGGCATCTGATAGCCGCCCGACTCGGTGATCACGTAGTCGGCGTACACCGCGTCACGCTCGTGCTCGATGAGCCACTTCGCGCCCCATGTGCCGAGCGCCTCTTCGTCGGCGACGGCGAGATAGATGAGCGTCCCCTTGGGCTTGAACCCGCTGTCGGCAAGATGCTTGAACGCAACCGCTTGCGATGCGGTGATGTTCAGCATGTCGACGGCGCCGCGACCCCACACGAACCCGTCGATGAGATCGCCCGAGAACGGATCCTGCGTCCAGCCGTCGGGGTTCACCGGCACCACATCGGTGTGTCCCATGAGCAGCAGGCTCGGCGCCGTCGGATCGGTTCCTTCAATGCGCGCGACGAGGCTTCCGCGCCCGGGCTGAGGTTCGTACTTCTCGACCTCGAGTCCACTCGTGCCGAGGTACTGCTCGAGCAGGTCGACGCTGCGCACCTCACCGCCCGACGCCACCTGCCCGTCGTTCACGCAGGCGTTGCGGATCATCTGCTGGAGCAGATCGGTGGTCTCAGCAGTCACATCGGTGTCGGCCATCCCGAGCACCGTACCGCTGAGTTCCGTGTGCTGTCAGCGCCGCAACATTGGGCGCCTGAGGGAGATCGACCGGGTCAGGGCGAGAGAGCTCAGGCGGCGCGGTAGAGCAGGCGGCCGTGGTCTTCCCAGCGCTCAGCCTTGCCCTCGATGACCATGTGCTCGAGGTGCGCGAACGTCTCGCTCTCGGCCATCACGCCCCAGTGACGCTTCGGGAAGATCTCGTGCGCAAGGTCTTGCACGGTTGCCGGCCCCAGCGCGGTCGACGCCGCGAGGATCAGCTCCATCCGCTCTTCATGGTGGTGCTTGATCGCTTCGACCCGACCCGGCACGTCATCGAACGGATGACCGTGCGCGGGGAGTCCGAGGCGCACGCCGTCGAGCGCGGCCACTAGGTCGAGCGTCTGGATGTACGACTTCAACGCATCGGCGCCGTTGCCCACGCCCGAGATGTGCGGCGTGATCGACGGCAGCACATGGTCGCCCGAGATGAGCAGACCATGCTCTGGATCGAACAGGCACAGGTGGTCGATCGTGTGGCCGGGGGTGTGGATCGAGACCCAGTCGCGATTGGCGAGCTTCACCCGCTCGCCGTGCACGACGCGCCGCGTGGGTCGGGGTGGCGCGAAGATCCTGCGCAGCGCGCGGATCGCGAGGCGGCGCGCCAACGGCGGCAGCGGATGCTTGCTCCCGCCCCAGGGTGTCTCCCCACCCCACGGCACTGAGCCGGCTTGCTGCGCCTCAGTGGGGTCTTCGCGAAGCACGTCGCCCTCGTAGTCATCGATGTGGTCGGCGATGGTCGGGATCTCCTCGCCGCCGATGTCGAGCGCCTGCGCCGCGGCCGCGGCCATGCGCTCAGCCTCTTCGGCTTCCTTCTCGGTCGGCAGGCGGTTGCGGCGGTTCGACTCTTCGAGTGACCACGTGGTGAACGCCTTGTGGGTGACGATCTGTGCGCCCGACTCGCGCTTGATACGTCCTGCACCACCGAAGTGATCGGGATGCGAGTGCGTGACGATCACCGTGTGGATGTCCTTGACGCCGTACCCCGCCGTCTTCAGGCGTGCCTTGAGCGCGCGCCACGACTTCGGGCCAGGCAATCCCGGGTCGACAACCGCGAGCCCGCGGTCGTCGAGCAACCCGTACATGTTCACGTGACCGAGCCCCGGCATCCAGATCGGCAGCTGCATCCGGATCACGCCCGGTGCAACTTCGATCACGGCTTCCGAGGCGGGGTCTTGCTCTTGTTTGTGGGGCCTGGGTGCTGGAGTTCCCGAGTCACCTGGCCGCCGCGCCGTGGCGGTCATTCCGGCGACACTAACCGGCGCCGCTCCCCGACCCCGCGACTCACCCAGCAGTAGCCAGCGGCGCGAGCTTGGGCCACGGGCGGATCTGTTCGACCAATGCCGCGGCGGCGAGGCAGTGCACGTCGTCGTGGCGCCGCGCCACCACTTGCAGCGCGACTGGCAGGCCGTCCACGATGCCGGCGGGGATGCTGCACGCAGGCTGCCCCGTGAGGTTGAACGGCGCGGTGAACGCAGCCGACAGCCCCATGAGCGAGACCTCCTTGCCATTGACGACGCCACCGAGCGTGCCTTCGGCGCCGAACGCGGCCGTGGGCGTGGTGGGCGTGAGCACGAGATCCACTTCCTCGAACACTGCAGCCGAAGCGGCGACCGTGGCCCACCGACCCCGCATCGCCTTGAGGAGGATCTCGGGACGCAGGTGCTCGAACGACGCGACCGACATGCGCATCACATCGCTGAGGTCGGCAACCCGGTCGCGCATCTCCTCGTAGTGATGCGCCATCTCGTTGACAGTTCCGAGCACCGTCCACGACGTGCCCGGTTTCGGAAGCTCGATCGGCACGTCCACGAGTTCCATCCCCGCGACGTCGATGAGCGCTTCTGCGGCTTCGCGCGCCAGGGCCGACACCGCATGTTCGGTGCTCGCATACCCGAGCGTCGAGGACCACGCGACGCGCAGCCCGCGCAGTGCCGCGATGGCTTCCCCCGAGACGATGCGACCCTCGAACGGTTCGGACTTCGCGAGTGAATAGGGGTCAGTGAGCGTGGGCCCGGCAATCACATCGAGATAGCGCGCGCTGTCGCGCACCGAGCGGACCATCGGGCCGTGCACCGCCGTCTGCGAGAAGCTGAACATCGACGGACCGGTGCCGGCGAAGCCGTACGTGGTCTTCATGCCCGGGAGTCCGCAGTACGCGGCGGGGATGCGGATCGAACCGCCGCCGTCGCCGCCGGTGCACGCGGGGAACAAACCCGCAGCGACCGCCGACGCCGACCCACCCGATGATCCGCCGGGCGTGTGCTCGGTGTTCCACGGGTTGCGTGTGATCCCGTGGAGCGGCGTGTTCGTGAAGCTCACTGCTCCGAACTCCGATGCCGTCGTCAGTCCGACCAAAACCGCACCCGCGCCCCGCAGCCGCGTGATCTCGGCAGAGTCGTGCGCGGCCACGCGGTGCTTGTAGATCAGTGACGCCTCGGTGTCAGGCCAGCCCTCGACGCTCACCAGCTCCTTGACCCCGATGGGGACGCCGGCGAGCGGTCCAGGGTCGCGACCCGCGGCAACCGCACTGTCGATCTCGTCCGCACGAGCTCGGGCTTGATCGACGTCGAGGTAACAGACCGCGTTCAGGACCGGGTTGATGCGCTCGATCCGCTCGAGATGGGTTTCGAGCAGCTCCTTCGCGCTGCAGTCTCCAGCCCGAACCGCATCGGCGAGCTCCCATGCGTCGCGCTCAAACATCTCGGTCACGCTTCGTCACTCTCCGGAAGCCGATCGTGGGCCAGCTTGGTCAACTCGGCGAAGGCATCGTCGATGCCGGCTTCGAGCACTTCGAGATCGGGCCACTGGTTCCGATCGGCGAGCAAACCAATGTGGAACGTGCCGCAGTACGAGAGCACGGCAACGCCGAGGTTGAGGTTCCGGGTGAGCGGGACCATCGGATACGCCTCGAGCATCCGCGCGCCCATGCAGTACAGCGGGAACTGCGGGCCGGGCACGTTTGTGCACACGAGGTTGATGAACGGCTGGTGGTGGATGAGCCGCGACGCGAGGCCGAGCATCGTGGGCGCGGCGTACTCGCTGAGGCCGAGCAGCGCGGCGGCACCGACTGCCTGTTCGCGCTCCTTCAGGTCGGCGGTCTTCGCTTGCACCGCGGCCAAGCGCGCGAGCGGATCGGGCTCGCCAACGGGCACCGACACGAACATCGCCGACAGGCGATTGCCGAGCTTCATGTGGTCGGTTTCATCGCGCACGGACACCGGACAGAAGACCTTGATCGTGAGATCGGGATCGAGCTCACCGCGCGAGTCGAGCAGACGCGCCAGGCCGCCGGCCACTCCGGCAAGCACCACGTCGTTCACCGTGCCGCCGAACGCGGCGCGCACGGCCTTCACGTCGTCGAGCGGGACGGTGACGGTGCCGAAGCGGCGGGTCCGTCCGACGACCGGGTTGTTCAACGACGTCTTCGGCGCCACGAGCGTGCCATCGGCGAGCGTGGACACCTGACGAGCGAGTGACCCGACGCGCCCCGCGGCGCGGCGCGGCACTTCGAGCACGTTGCGCGCGGTACGAGCGACGGCGCCGGTGCTTTCCACCATGCCACGCGCGGTGTCGATGAGCAGGCGCGCGGCTGTGGGCGCCGGTTGCGGTTCCCACGGCACCGGTTCGTCGAAGGTGGGCTCCGTTGTGAAGTCGAGAAGGACGGTGGCCACGTCGACGCCGGAGATGCCGTCAACGAGCGCGTGATGGGTCTTCTGGATGAGCGCGACGTTGCCGCCCTCGAGGCCTTCGACGAACCACAGCTCCCAGAGGGGGCGCGTACGGTCGAGGACCTGCGCCTGGATCCGTTCGAACAGCGCGAGCAGCTCGCTGCGCGATCCTGGGGCCGGGAGCGCGGTGAGCCGCACGTGGTACCCGATGTCGAAGCGCTCGTCGTCGACCCAGATCGGCTGACCGGCTTCGAGCGGCACCAACATCACCCGCTTGCGGAACCGTGGGATGCGGTGCAATCGAAACGCAACGAGGTCGCGTACATCGCCGATCCGGAAGCGGCCTTCGGGCCCGAAGAACGAACCACCCTCCAGCACTGTGAGCGCGCCGACGTGCATGGGCGTCTCGAGGCGCTCGAGGTGCAAGAAGCTGGCGTCGAGCCCGCTCAATCGGTCGTAGGCCATGAAGGCAAAAGGCTACCGATCTTGTGTTTGCGGCGAAACGGCCCCACCCACCATTGATGTGGCGTCAGAACATTGTTTTGGCGTCAAAACCCCCGACGGGCTCAGACTCAAGCGGTATCCGGGTCGGGCCGAAGTACTGGGTGCGCTCGAACAAGTTGGGGCGCCCCGGAGGCGGCTGGGCACGAATCCGTCTCGACAGGGCGCCCCTCCATCCGGAGGGTTCCCGCAGCGGTGGGGCTGGGCAGTGACCGCTCGTTGCGGGAACCGTTCCGGACGAACACGTCCACATGTGGCCCTGACCGAGCCGCAACCGGATCATGCAACTCGGTCAGAGTGCAGGCAAATGCCCTCGTCAGGCGGCCAAAGTTGGCCGCGACGGGCGCCACCGCCACGCGAGCCACGTACCGAGGGCGATACACGCGACGCCAAACGCGGCGAGTGGCGCACTGGTGGAGCCCGTGGCCGGCAGCTTCGGTGGCGCGGCCGGTGGCACGACCGGCGGTTCCGCGGGTGGCTCGGGCGGAGTGACGGTCACGACTTCGTAGCGGTAGCAGACCTGCACGCCGGCCGACACGAACGTGTTGATCTGGGCCTGGACGTTGCCACCGCCACCCATGAACGTCTCCGAGATGCTGGTGGAGAGATGGAACGGCACCGTGCCTGCGCCGGTGAACGCGGACAGCACCGGCGCGTCGGTTGCCGTCACGCCACTCGCGCTCTCGTCGCGAGTAGTGAGTGCTTGCGTGACGGCGCT
>CAMDCC010000063.1 GCA_945889545.1 Bifidobacterium breve
GAACTTCCCAGAGGGATCGAATGCTTCCTTCACGCGCGCCATCAGGGCCGCGTTGGGCAACGCGATCCCGAAGCCATCGAGGCCCGGCGCTCCCGCCTCTCGGAGCATCCAGCCGCCAACGGATTCCGCCGCGTGGCGCGCGGCGGTGAGGTCACGTTCGTCGTCGCACGCCACATGGACCGTGCCGACCCCGCATTCCGCGAGCCACCGCACGCCGTCGATCGCAGTCAACTCGGCACCGAGCGCGGCAACCTTGGCCGGCTCGACCGACGCCCGTCCTCGGTGCGCGCCCTCGGGGAGCGACGGGGGTCCGCTGCACGGCTCGAGACCCACAGCTCTGGCTTGAAGCTCGACATCCTTCTCGTAGCCCTCCAAGAGCACGCTTGTACTTGCGCCCGCCCAAAACACGGTCGACGGTCGGAAACACGTCGCCAACACATCGGCCGGCGTCTGATCCGTGACGCCCCAGAGCGCGTGGAGTGACCGCGGTTGACAGCGCAGGATGACCCGAGTCAGCACGCCGAGTGTGCCCAGCGATCCGACGAGCAACCGTGGCATGTCGTACCCAGTGACGTTCTTGACCGTGGGCCCGCCGCCCCGCACCAACGCTCCCTCGGCATTCGCGAACCGGACTTCCAGCACGCGATCGCGCAACGGCCCGTATCGCAAGCGCCGGGAACCCGAGAGTCCGCATGCGAGCGTGCCACCTACGGTTGCGGCGGGATCGCGCGGATCGAGCGCACACTCCTGCTCGGCGTCACCCAGCACGGCGCTCAGCTCTTCGACGGTCGTACCGGCGCCGACCGTCACCGTCAGCTCAGCGGGGTCGTACGTGACGATCCCGGTCGGAGCCCGCACCTCCGTCCCGCCCAGTACCGGTCCGCCCACCTCGTGGTGCGTGCCGGAGCCAACCGGAAGAACGATGTCCGCCTCCGCAACGCGCGCAGCAACCGCTTGCTCGGCTTCGGCGAAGGTCATATCCATACTCAGATCCATCTCATATCCAGGCGCCATCGGGAACGCGGGCGAGCTCACCACAGCGACTGCCGCGCGGCAGGATCTTCTCCGGGTTCGCCCGCCCTGACGGATCGAATGCATCTCGCAATCGCGCCTGGGCGTCGAGATCCTCTGGGCTGAACACCATCGCCATGGCCTCGCGCTTCTCGAGGCCGATCCCATGCTCGCCAGAGAGGACCCCGCCCGCGTCCACACACGCGCGCAGGATCGCGTCGCCCGCCTCGTGCACTCGCTCCCATATCCCCGGTTCACGCGCATCGAAGACGATGAGCGGGTGAAGGTTGCCGTCGCCGGCATGGAACACATTCATCATCGTGAGCCGTTGCTCGGCGGCGATGGCGTACACCTTCTTCAGCACCTCTACGAGGCGCGTGCGCGGCACAACCGCGTCGTGGAGGTAGTAGTCGGGCGCGATCCGGGCGATCGCTCCAAAGGCCGACTTCCGACCCTTCCAAAGCAGTGCGCGCTCGGCCTCGTCGGTTGCGACACGCACCGTACGCGCGTGGTTTTCGAGACCAACCTTCCGCACGGCGTCAACCTGCGCCTCGACACCATCTTCGAGGCCGTCGAGCTCTACGAGGAGCACCGCCGCGGCATCACGCGGGTATCCGGCGCCAACGAAGTCCTCGACCGCGCGCGTGATCTCCGCGTCCATCATCTCCAGCGCGGCGGGAACGATCCCCGCAGCGATGATGCCGCTGACCGTTGCGCCGGCATCCTCGATCGACATGAAGTCGAGCAGCAGCGTGCGGACTGCCGGTGGATTCGGCGTGAGCCGCACTGCGATGCGAGTCGCGATCCCCATCGTCCCCTCGCTACCGACGAAGCATCCGCGCAGGTCGTAGCCGGGTTGATCGGGCTGGATGCCGCCGAGTGCGGCGACGGAGCCGTCCGCGAGGACCACATCGATCGCCAAGATGTGTGCCGCAGTCACGCCGTATGCGAGGCAATGGGGCCCACCCGCATTCGTTGCCACGTTGCCGCCGATCGTGCACGCCTGCTGCGACGACGGATCGGGCGCGTAGTGGAGGTCGAGGTGGCGCACCGCACGGCTGAGATCCAGGTTCAGGACGCCCGGCTCCACCCAGGCAAGCCGTTGCTGCTCATCGACCTCGAGCACGGAGTTGAGGTGGGTGGTCACGATCACCACCGGACGCCCGACGGGCGTGGCCCCGCCTGCCAGTCCGGTACCACTCCCCCGCGCAACGAAGCTGCGGTCGTGCCGCGCCACGATGCGCACGGCAGCCGCGACGTGGTCGGCAGTCGACGGGAAGCACACCGCCGCGGCCTCCCCGACTTCGACACCGGCATCGCGGCCGTAGAGGGACAGCTCGAGTGGCTCGGCCCGCACCCGATCGGCGCCTAGCGCGGCCCGAAGGTCGACGAGCAGCGCGCGGTCCTCGTTGATCACCGGAGCCTACCGATCGGCTCGATACGCTCATCGTTGCCATTCGAAGAGTACGGAACCCTGGACAAGTAGCGACGCAAGAAGGGAAGGATGCACATGCCCGGTCCCACCCGTGAGTGGGTCGCCTTCGATGATCCGAAGGAGGACGGCCGTACGTGGCAGGTCGACGTCACGTTCCTGCTGTCGTCATGGACATGCATCTTCGGCTCCGGCTGCCAAGGCGTCCTTACCGAGCCCGCGGAGGACATGGTGCAAGGGTGCTGCTCGTATGGCGCGCACTTCTCGGATCGCAAGGACCGCGACCTCGTCGTGAAAGTCGCGAAGCGACTCACCGACGACGAGTGGCAGTTTGCTGCGGCCGGTCGCAAGAAGGGTATCTACGCCAAGTGCGGGAAGGACGAAGACGGCAAGCAGGAATGGCGGACGCGTCTCGTCGACGATGCGTGCGTGTTCCTCAACCGGCCCGGCTTTCCCGCCGGTCCCGGGTGCGCCCTGCACCTGCATTCGATGCGCACCGGTGAGCACCACAGCGATCTGAAGCCCGAAGTCTGTTGGCAGCTCCCACTACGTCGCATCGACGATGAGCAAGAGGACGGGACGGTCATCTCGAGGCTCACCGAGTTCGCGCGCGATGGATGGGGTGAAGGCGGCGACGACTTCGCGTGGTGGTGCACCGAAGCACCGGAGGCGTTCGTCGGCAAGGACCCGGTGTACAAGAGCCTCAGTGTCGAGCTCCAGAAGATGATGGGAAAGAAGCTGTACACACAGGTCGTCGAATACCTCGAGCACCGGGTCTCATCGCGCAACGGCACTGTGGCCCACCCCGCGCAGAAGGTGACGCTCGGACCCACCCGACGCCTCCGCCGCGGTGAGAGCCGCCGCGATTAGAGGTAGAGCCCCGTCTGACCTTCAGTGCGCACCGATGCCACCGCGTGGACATCGCGCTCGCGGAGGATGAGGTACTCGTCGCCGCGGATCTCGACTTCCCACCCACTGTCGGGCTGGAAGAGCACCCGGTCACCTTCCTCGACGTTGCGCACCGTCGGACCGACCGCCACAACCGCGGCCCACGCAAGACGTCGATCCACGTTGGCGGTCGCCGGAATGAGGATGCCGGAGCGAGATTTGCGCTCACCGATCTCGTCGGAGGGACTCACGAGAATCCGGTCGGCAGTCATCCCGATCGCTTGTTTGACGTCGTCGCCATCCGCGTCGCTCATGTGCCCCAGAGGTTAGACGGGCGCATGCTGGGCCTCTGCATGCTTCGTGAGCAACCTGGGGTCTCGGGTACATTGCTGGCGTCCCGTCCCCTGGAGCGCGTGTGTCTGACTTCGTTGCGCCGTCGCCACCAATGACCGTTGTCCGCTCGCGCGCTCGGCGGATGCAACACACCATTGGCGTGTATGTGCGGCTCACGAAGCCACGGGTCATCGAGCTGCTGCTCGTCACCACCGTGCCCGCCATGGTGCTCGGCGCAAACGGCCTTCCCGAGCTCGATCTTGTGCTCGCAGTGCTCGTCGGCGGTGCGCTCGCGGCGGGTGGCGCCAACACAATCAACTGCTGGATCGAACGCGACCGCGACCAGCTCATGGACCGGACCCGTAATCGCCCATTGCCTGCAGGCGAGATCCTGCCGACGCCTGCGCTCGTCTTCGGTCTCGTTCTCGAAGCCGTCGCGTTCGCATTGCTCTGGGTCACCGCCGGACTGCTGGCGGCCAGCCTGACCATCGGCGCCACGCTCTTCTACGTGTTCGTGTACACGATCTGGCTCAAGCCGAGAAGCGTTCAGAACATCGTCATCGGCGGTGCTGCGGGCGCGGTGCCCGCACTCGTCGGGTGGGCCGCGGTCACTGGCAGCCTGGCCGCGCCGGCCTGGGTGCTCTTCGCCATCGTGTTCTGCTGGACGCCACCGCACTTCTGGGCCCTCGCTCTTCGATACCACGACGATTACGCGGCGGCTGGCTTCCCCATGTTGCCGGTGGTCAAGGGCAAGGTGGCCGCGACGCGCCAGATCGTCGGGTACAGCGTCGTGGTGGTTGCCGTGAGCCTTACGCTCCCGCTCGTCGGGAAGAGCGGCCTGCTCTACGTGGTCGCGGCCGCGGTTCTCGGAGTCGCACTCGTCATCGAGTCGGTACGGCTTTGGCGTGACCCCACCTCCGAGCGCGCGATTCGGATGTTCATCTTCTCGAACACGTACCTAGCGCTGCTGTTCGCGGCCGTTGCCGTCGACACGCTCATCCGCACTGCCTGACCAACCCCGCCGCTGGGTCCTCCCAGTGGCGGCGTTGCTCGTCGTCGCACTGGTCGCCGCGATCACGATGATCGCTGTCGTCACGAGCGACGATGGCGGTTCCGACTCCGGTTCCTGCCCTACGCACCTCCCGCCCAACGTCGAGCTGTTGGCGATCGGCGACACGATGCCGAACTTCACGCTCCCCGACCTCGACGGCCGATGCGTCACGGTTGCCGCATACCGAGGACAACCGCTGATCGTGAACTTCTGGGCTTCGTGGTGTCGCCCGTGTCGCGTCGAGTTTCCGCTCTTCGAGGCGGCACGCGAGCGCTATGCGAAGAGCGACCTGGAGATCCTCGGGATCGATTACCAAGACATCGCGGGCGATGGCCGGGCATTTGTCGAGGAGGAGGACGCAAGTTGGCCGATGTTCTTCGACGGCGACGGCGACATCGCGAAGCTGTTCGGAGTGGGCAAGCAGATCCCGCAGACGTTCTTCATCGACCGCGACGGCACAGTGGTCTCACACATCTACGGAGTGACCTCGCCGCGCGATTTGAACGCCGAGATCAAGCGCATCGTGAAACGCTGATCGAAGCTCACTCCTCCCAGCGGAAGAAGCGAGTTGCGGCGACTGGTGCAGCCACCGCCCATCCGATCAGTACGCCGACGCTCCCCCACGGCACGCCATTTCCGCGCAAGGCGTCGCGCACACTCTCGGACAGCGCCGCCGCAGGAAGCACGCGAGCGAGCGACTCGAGGACGTCGGGGAGACGACCGAGCGGATACGCCATACCTCCGAGGAAAAGCAGGACGAGGAACAGCCCGTTGGCAAGGGCCAAGTTCGCTTCGGCGCGCAACGTGCCGGCGAGGAACAGACCGATTCCCGCGAATGCAATCGTGCCGACGAGAAGCCACACGACCGCGAGTCCGAGGCCATGGCTCGGATCCCAACCCAACGCGAGTCCGGTGCCGACGATCACCGCGGTCTGTACGAGCTCGATGACTAACACCACAACCGTCTTCGCCGCGAGCAGGCCACCTCGTGACAGTGGCGTCGATCCCAACCGTTTCAGCACCCCGTAACGGCGCTCGAAGCCAGTCGCGATCCCGAGACTCACCATTGCCGTCGACATCACCGCGAGGGCGAGCACGCCGGGCACCAGGAAGTCGACCGGGTGCTTGAGCGTCGTGTTGACCGTGTCGACCTTCGCGAAGAACACGAGGATGCCGATTGGCACCAAGAACGACACGAGCAGGCTCTCCCCGCGCCGCATCGACAGCACCAGCTCGACCCGTGCTTGCGCGAGCACCTTGCGCATGGTCCGGTTCATGGAGTCCGGCTCATATGGTCCGGCTCATGTGGTCCCGGCTCATGTGGTCCCGGCTCATGTGGTCCCGGCGCCGGTTACACGCAGGAACACCTCTTCGAGAGTGCGCTGTCCCGCTCGGAGATCGCCAAGACGCACATCACGATCGCGCATCCAGACGGCGAGGTCAGCGACCAACCCAGGGGTTGCCTCGGCAGCCACTCGGTACTCGCCCGGACGCAGCTCGGTGACGACGCCGGGGCCGACTCCGAGCGCGGCAGCCAGCTCGTTGCAGGCAAGACCCGCAACCGCGGAGAACAGCAGCTCATCGACACCTGCTCGGCTCGTCAGCTCGGCCGGTGTTCCAGACGCGACAATCCGCCCGTGATCCACGATCGCAACGTGGTCACACAGCTGCTCTGCCTCGTCCATCGCGTGGGTCGTGAGCATGACGGTGGTTCCCGCGTCGCGCAGATCGCGCACGAGCTGCCAGGTCGACACGCGCGCATGTGGATCCATGCCCGCCGTCGGCTCGTCGAGGAATACCAACGATGGTCGGCCAATGAGCGCGAGTGCCAGGGCCAGACGCTGCTGTTGGCCGCCCGACAAGCGGCGCACGATGGTGGCGCGGGCTTCCGTCAGACCCACGAGCTCCAACAACGCAATCGGATCATGCGGGTCGTCGTAGAACGCAGCGAAGGAACGCAGCACTTCGAGCGGGCGCAAACCCGGGTACAGCCCGCCGTCCTGGAGCATGACGCCGATCTGCGGGCGTAGTCGAGCGCCGCCCTCGATCGGGTCGAGACCCAGCACGCGAACGGTCCCACCGTCGGCCCGTCGATAGCCCTCGAGGATCTCGACAGTGGTGGTCTTCCCCGCACCATTGGGGCCCAGCAGCCCGAAGATCTCGCCCGCCGACACGACGAGCGAGATCCCATCGACTGCACGGGTAGAGCCGTAGGACTTCTCGAGCGCGGCAACCTCGATTGCCGGTGCCGTCGTCATCGGCGGGCGACACTATCGGAGCGCGTCGGGCCGACCCCACACCGACGCCCATACGTGTGCCACGAGCAGCGTGTTGCGAGATCAGCGATCGCGCCAAGCGACAAACGTGCCGAGTTCTTCCAGTGCATCTCGGGCAATCGCGGTGATCGGCGCTGTGGCCAACGCGGTCAGCGACCGATCGACCAACCGTTCGATCTCGCGTTCGACTTCGTCGCGAGCACCGCAGTCGATGAGGAACGCCTGTATCGAGGCCACCGCTGATTCGTCGAGATCGGGGCGCCCAAGCAGGGCCAGCACCTGTGTGCCCGCGTCACCACCTCGCCGCGCCGCAAAGGCGATGAGCGGCGTGAGCTTCCCCTCGCGAAGGTCGTCGCCAACGGGCTTTCCCGTCACCGACGCATCGCCGAACACCCCGAGGATGTCGTCGCGTAACTGGAACGCCTCCCCCAATGGCAAGCCGACAGCACTCAACGACTCGGTGAGCTCATTGAGGCGACCCGCGAGCGCTGCACCGAGGTGCAGCGGTCGTTCCACGGTGTACTTCCCCGATTTGTATCGGGCGATCCGAGACGCCTGTGTGGCATCGATGCTCGCACTGGCCGTCCCGACCAGATCGAGGTACTGGCCAACACAGAGCTCCACGCGCAACTCGTCGAACACCTCACGTGCGACTTGTGGTGCCCTGCGTATGAGCTGGTCTGCGTAGACCAGGGCGAAGTCACCAACCAGGATCGCCGCGCCTTCACCGAAGCGGCGACGTTCGCCACGCCACGCGGCGCGGTCATGACGGGCGATGAACTGCTCATGGATCGCCGGGAGGCCCCGACGAAGCTTGGAGCCGTCCATCACGTCGTCGTGGACGAGGGCAAACGTATGCAAGAGCTCAAGGGCGGCGCCCGCATCGGCCACCAACGGATCGTCACTCGCTCCACCCGCGCCCACGAACGCCCAATGGCAAAACGCGGGCCGCAGCCGTTTGCCGCCGGCGACGATCAGCTCTCGAAGTGCAACGAGTGGTTCGACGAGGTCGGGATCGACGGCCCGCCACCGCTCAATTTCGTGGTCCAGCAGCTCGATCACGCGCGCTTCGGCTCGCGCGCCCACGTGCGCCAAGGTTGACGGCATGCCAGTCGGCGGCACACCAGTGGAGCGCCGCGTCGGTGTTTGCACCGGTCGATCGTACGCCTGACCCGCCCGGATCGAAGCAGCGGTACGCTCCGCCCGTGGCCGAGTTCCTCTCCGCGGCGTGGCTCGAGGAGCTCGACACCATCGCCCGCAAGTCAGACGACCTCGCCGCGCTGGGCCGCACATCACCACTCGTGATCGAGCAATGCGTCACCCAGACACCGAACGGCGAGGTGTCGTATCACGTCATCATCGACGCCAGCGGTGCTCACTTCGTTGCCGGTCGGGCCGATGCGCCGCACATCACCCTGACGTCCGACTTCGCCACTGCGTCCGCCATCCATCGTGGTGACACAAACGCGCAACGCGCCCTGAACGCTGGAATGCTGAAGATTGGCGGGGAAGTTGCCGGTCTCCTTGGGCGGGGCGACGCTCTCGGCGCGCTCCAGGACGTGTTCGCGGGTGTTCGAGATCGCACGACCGGCACCGCCCGACCGAGTGGCGACCACCGCTAGCATCGCCGCACCATCAGCCAGCGCGAGGTGTGCGAGTGAGCATCATCACCGAGGACGAGTTTCGTACTGAGGCACGAGCCTTTCTCGACAAGAGCGCTGAGCGCCGCGTCGACGAGAAGTTCTCGTGGGGTGAGGGTACCGACAAGGTCGGACTGCTCGAGGAGAAGACTCCCGAGGAGGAAGCCGCCGAGGTCGTTGCTGCCAAGCAATGGAAGGCCACCGAGTTCGATGCGGGATTCGGCTGGATCAGCGGGCCCGAGGAGTACGGCGGACGGGAACTACCGATCGCATACGAGCGCGCCTACCGCAGTGTCGCCGCCGACTACTCGCTCCCAAGCCAGGGCGTGTTCGTGATCGGGCTCGGCATGGTCGCGCCAACAATTCTTGCGCACGCCACTCCCGAAGTGAAGGAGCGGTACCTCCGTTCGCTGTACCGAGGCGAGCTCGTGGCATGCCAGCTCTTCTCCGAGCCCATCGCCGGTTCCGACCTGGCTGGGATCCAAACCCGCGCGGTGCGCGATGGAGACGAGTGGATCGTCACGGGTCAGAAGGTGTGGACGTCGGGCGCACAGCACAGCCACATCGGCGAGATCATCACGCGCACGTCACCCGACAAGCCCAAGCACAAAGGTCTCACGATGTTTGTCGTCGATATGAAGGCTCCCGGCGTCGAGGTGCGGCCGCTGCGCCAGATGACCGGCGGAGCGTCGTTCAACGAAGTCTTCTTCGAAGAAGTGCGTATCCCCGACAACCATCGCCTTGGCGATGTCGATGAGGGATGGGGTGTTGCGCTCACCACGCTGATGAACGAGCGCGCCGCGATCGGCGGCGGCACCGGCGGCATGAGCGACTTCAGCATCACGCGCTTCACGGAGATGGCGCGCCACTTCGGCATGGCCGACGATCCTGTGATCCGCCAGCGCCTCGCCCAGATCTACATCAATGGGCACGTCTCACGCGCCACTTCAATGCGGTCGATGGCGAAGATCAAAGCCGGTGGCCTACCCGGGCCGGAGATGTCGATCGGCAAGCTCTCGCTCACCAAGAACATGCAACTCCAGAGCCAGACCGTCGGCGAGATCATCGGTCCACGGCTGGTCGCCGACACCGGCGAATGGGGAACCTACGCGTGGGCCGAGATGGTGCTCGGTGTTCCGGGCGGGCGGGTTGCCGGCGGGACCGACGAGATCATGCGCAACATCATCGGGGAGCGGGTGCTGGGGCTGCCCAAGGAGCCTCCCGCGTCGCGCTGAGTCGACGAGTAGCCATCGCCGTGCTGCCATTCGAGCGTCTGCGGTCACTCGCCCGCTCGGGCGCGGACGATTCGGTACTCGTCGCCGAGACTGCCGACTGTCTCGGCGAGTTTGCCGACGACCCAGCCCAGCTCGTCACGGTATGTCGCCGTCTCCTGGCCCATCACGTGGCGTGCGGGCCACTCTGGTGGCTGTGTGCGCACGTGGTCGCCGCAGCCAACCCAGCCGATGGCGCGCGCGACGCGATGCGTCGCCTCCACGCCGACCGCACGGCCGCTCGTCTCGCATCGTTGCTCCCCTTTCCGCACGACCAGCCGATCGCGGTGCTCGGGTGGCCCGAGATCGCAGGGCGCGCACTCGCCGAGCGCCCTGACCTCGATGTCGTCGTAGTTCGTCCGCGTGCGGGCGATCGAGCGATGACGGCGCGGCTGCGCCGTGTCGAACAAACCATCCGGGTGGTCGACGAAGCCCAGATCGCCGCGCTCGGCCCAACTCATCTCATTGTCGAGACTTCAGCAGCCAGCCCCACGACCGCGCTCGTGCCCGAAGCCACCGCCGACCTGCTCTGGGGACTCGGCGGCACTCCGCTCTGGCTCGTGGTGGCAACCGGTCGCCTGCTCCCGGCGCGCCTCTTCGACGTGCTGCACGCAGAGGTGCAGCGCGAAGAGATCGACCTGGAAGAGCTCGACGTGACCAAGGCTGAGCACGTGGCCGGCCCCGCCGGTCTCGAACCTCCCGACCGTCTGAAGCACCGCGTCGACTGCCCCGCCGCCCCTGAGCTGCTGCGGCTCTGAGAATCCGCGACTGGATCTCGGCGCGCCGGTACCGTCACCGGCGATGAGCGACGCCCCTCAGCCAGAAAATTCGGCAGACCTTTCAACCGTCTGCCTCGCCTGCGGAACCCAGATGCGCGAGGAGCACGCCCACTATCGCTGCCCCACGTGCGGCTGGCGCGATTCCTGCTGCGACGGCCCCTACTGACCGACGGGTGACCTAAGCCTCGAGCGCCAGCGGCGGAAGCTCGTCGCCGTCGTCGCCTTCGTCGTCGATCAGCTCGAGCTGGCGCCCGCGAAGGTCGTCGATCTTCAGCAGCGGACGCTCGAGCGCGCGCTTGCGCGTGCCGACGAGCGCCTCGTACTCCTTGCCCGCCGCGTCGATGCGCTGACCGACCTTGGCCATCTGGTCCTTGAATTTCGACCACTGGTCGCTGAACTGACCGAGCAACGACAGGATCTCGTCGGAGGTGCGGGCCAGCTTGAAGTTCTCGCACATCTGGCGGATGAGCGCGAGCACCACGAACAGCGTGAGCGGTGAGCAGAAGACAACGCGCTGGCGCACCGCGTCGTCGAGGATCGTGTCGTCCTGCTCGTGGATGAACGCGTAGAGCTGCTCGTTGGGCACGAACAGCAGCACGAAGTCGACGGTGCCACCCGCGGAGTCGGCGTAGTCGCGACTACTCAGCTCCTTGACCCGAGCGCGCACGTCGCGAATGAACGCGTCGCGGTGACGCTTGCGGTCGAGGTCGGACTCGGATTCGCAGAAGCGTAAGTAGTTGTCGAACGGGAACTTGACGTCCATGTACAGGAGCAGGTCGTTGGGGAGCATGAACGTGTAGTCAGGAATCCCCCGCGCGCCTTCGAGCGCCCGCTGCTTCCGGTAGTTCACGTTCTCCACGAAACCCGCGAGCTGGAGCACGTCTTCGGCCATCCGCTCGCCCCACTGCCCACGCGCCTTCGTGCTCGACAGTGCTTCGCGCAGGCTCTGCGTGGTCTGCAACAGCGACGACACGCCCTCGCGCTGCAACGAGAGCTGCTCCGAGAGCTCTCCGAACTTCCGCTCCCGGTCGGATTCGAGCGTGCGCATCAACGAGTCGACGCCTTCGAGCTTCGAGTTCATCTCGTCGAGCTGCTGGTCGATGAGGGCCTTCTTGCCGTCGAGCACCTCGCCCGTCAACAACCGCTCCGACGCCAGCCGAGACTCGTTCTGGGCCAACAGCTCCTCCATAGCCCGCCGCATCTCGACGCTCACGGTCTCAGACGTCGCCCGCCGCGACCGCACCACGATCACAGCCGCAACACCCGCCACGACCGCACCAACAATGATCCCCACCAAAATCTCCATACCGCAAGAGTCGCAGCAGGGTGTGACACTCCCAGGGATGCTCAAAAAAGCACCCTGACGAGGCTGTCGCATGAATCCTGACTATCCCGCCCGCGTTTCGCGGCGCGGGTGAGGATGCGGTATGGGGATCAATGTTCGTGAGGTGGATCGGGATCAGCAGTTCTTGATGCCGCCGTCGGTGGCGGAGTGGCTGCCGGAGGGGC
>CAMDCC010000064.1 GCA_945889545.1 Bifidobacterium breve
CTCTTCTTTGAACCGGCGGTGCGTGTCGCCGATCGTCCAGTCGACCGCGCTCTTGATCAGGTCGGGTCCGTACGCAGCGATCATCTCGTTCAGTCGCTTGGCACCGAGCTGCGCGGCGCCAACCTGGGAGCGCAGATCGCCAATGAAGCCGGGAAGCCGATTGTTCGCCCGCATGGTGAGCACGACGTCGCGTCGCTCACGCCCGGCTTCCACGATCTTGAGCAACGGATACCGAGTTCCTTCAGACCAGATGTCCTTGGCGAACACGTTGTAGCCACCGGCGAGCGCGCCACCGGTGTCGCCGTGGTGGCACTGGATCGATGCCACGAGCAGCAGCTCGCCCCCGTCCTTTGAGTTCGGGTCGGAGAAGACGGGGGAGAACACGTTGAAGTCGGGGAGGTGGCCACCGCCGTGGTACGGATCGTTGGCCACGAGCACGTCACCCGGGTACAGCTCGCCCTCGAGATACTCGAGACAGAAGCGGATCGGCAACGTCGACGACAGCATGAACTGCGGGATGCCGACGGACAGCGCGGCGAGCCGACCCTTTCCATCGAGGATCGTGGCGTTGCGCTCGTTGCTCTGGTTCAGGATGGGCGTGGTCGCGGTGCGCGACACGTAGGTGGCCATCTCGAAGCAGATGGTCTCCATTGCCGACCGGATCACCTCCGCGGTGACCACATCGACTTCCTGGGTCGCTCCGCTAGGCCGTCCCGCTCGTCCGAGCACGGCTTCGCTTCGCTCCTTATTCGTGTTGGGTTCCTGCAGCGTCGTCACGTGAGTCCTCCCGCGCTCCCCGGAAGGGTACAGACGCGAGCATTGCCCTGGGCCCGAATGATCCAGCGCACGTCGGGGTCGCCGATCGGCGGGAGGTCAATACGGGTGACGAGGCCACCTGGCCCTTCGATGGCCATGCCGGCACGATCGAACACGCCGATCTTCACCACGCCACCCTCCACCAACACCACCGCGCTCGTCACCCGCTGCACGGCGCCAAAGGTGCAGGACGGCGTGGGAACCTCGAATCCGGCCGACGCGCTTTCGATGCCCATGGCGCGGATGATGGTTTCGTCGGCGGCACGTCGGGCATCGCGCGGAGCGTTGCGAAGCTCGGCCACGGTGAATGCCGGCGTGCCGTACTCGCGCTCAACGTTGAAGTACGGCCCCGCCGTGAGGTCCTTCAGGAAGGAGTCCGGCGGAGCAAACGAAGGTGGAACCCGGTCCACGGAGAGGTCCAGAGCGAGGAGCTGCGCCTGCTCGAGTCGCGAGATCCGCCGGAGCTGATCACCACCGTCGCGCATCTCTCCGAGGTTCCACACGATGGCCCAGAGGGCAACGACGACGATCACCGCGGTCCATCGTGTGGTCACGATGCGCCCTCGGAGCATCTCGCCGAGCACGAGGATCAACAACACGGCCGCGGGGTACGAGTACCACGTGGTCACGCCGTACGAGCCCTGCGACGTCGACGCGCGTGCGATGGCCAAGGCGCCGGAGTACGCACCCAACGAAACGACCAGGCCAACGAGTCGGGCAGTGACCGGCCGACCGAGCGCTACCCACAACACGACGAACCCGACGAGTGCCGCCGCGAGTGCGACGTGAGCCGCGGTGCTGACCTGCTCGAGCCCGCCGTCAACGACCCCGGGCGCGACACCCACGAGGGTGGCAACGGTTCTGGCCAACAACGCCTCGACGAACTTGAGGATCGCGCCGACCGAGTCGCTGTCGCTCGTCCCCGAGCCGTACGCGACGAACCACGCGCCGTAGATCACAATCGGCACGATCACGATCCACAGACGACGCCACGCTCGCCGCATTGCGAGCTCGGCGGCGATCCCGACTGCGAAGGCAACAGCCACGCTTGTGGATGCCACGCCCACGACCAGCATCGCCGACGTGGCGATGTCGGCGCGACGTGTCTCGCGGTCGACGAGCAGGAACGCGGCGACGGCCACGGCGGTGGCAATTGCCCAGCCGAGAGAGATGGGCCACAACGTGATCGTCAACGCGTAGCCGTAGAACGCGAAGACCGCGCACCCGGCGAGTGCCAACGGCTTGCTGATGCGGGAACGGAGATACGTGAACGCCAACCACGCGGTGGTGAGGTGCACCGCCAGCATCAACAAGCGGTAGGGGAGGTGCGAATCGATACCGAACAGGCGGTAGAAGGCCTGGTGGATGCCGATGGGCACCGACATCCAATGGTTGTTGAAGGGCTCGAGCAGGCTCGCCTCGTTCGGCGAGCTGCGGCCGATGATCCACTGCCACTCGTCGATGAAGAACGTGACGCCGCGCCCCTCGTAGATCCAGGCGATCGCAGCGAGCGCGAGTACGAGGACAGGAGCCGCGGCCCACACCCAATCGCGGCGCGAGCCAACTAGCCCTGTGCTCTGATCGCCGCCGGTTGGGACCGCCGACGCGGTCGTGGTCACCGTCAGTTCCGGAGGAGCACGCGGCCTGGGCGTGACTCGAGCGCGTCGCTCACGGCTTCGCCGTCGAGACGGATCGGCGTGCCGTTCACGAGCACATGGCGCATGCCCTGTGGCTCGTCGGCCACGAGCCGTTCACCGTCGGCCGGGAAGTCGCGGACCCGGTGCAGGCCGCCCGGCGCCACGGTGTCGGGGTCGAAGACGGCAAGGTCGGCCTTCATTCCTTCGCGCACCGCACCGCGATCAGTGAAGCCGAACACGCCCGCAGGTTCACCGGTGAGCTTGTGGACGGCCGCTTCGAGGGAGAGCACGCCCCGCTCTCGCACCCAGTTTCCCAACAGGTCGGTCGGGAGGCACGCGTCGCACAGCTGGCTGACGTGCGCGCCGGCGTCGGAGAGACCGATCAACATTCCTTCGGTCACGAGGAGCTTCTCGATCATCTCTTCGTCATTGTTCGCCAGGACGCTGCGGAAGCGGGTCGTGAGGTCTTCCTCGGCCGCGAGCGCGACCATCGCTGCAAGTGGTTCCACGCCTCGATCGGCCGCCAGCGACCCAACGCTGCGACCGACGAGTTCGGGGTGGTCGCGAGACTCTGCGATCGTGAGCGTGTCCCAGTTCGGGCGGAACACGCGACCGGTTGCGAGTTCGTCCTGGGCTTGTGCGATCCAGCTGTCGTCGCGATACGCCGCGATCCGCTCTTCGACCGGGCGATCCATGAGGCTCTTGAACGCCGGGACCATGTTGAACGTGAATGGGTCGGCCATCGTCATCTGGAACGTGAGCGGGCGACACGTGATCTGCGGCCACACGTCGGCGCCGGTTGCGCGCTCGCTCGCGTTGAGCTCGGCCATGTCGGACGCGAACGACGAACCCTTGATGGTGAGCAGCGCAGTCCAGGTGAACGGACGCCCAACGCGCCGCTGGAGCTCATAGGCCTCCCGGTGCGTGAACTTCTCGCCGGGCGTGACCGCGCCAACGCCGCGACCGAGCTCACCCATCGGCGAGTAGAGCGCTTCGTACTCCGCGAAGCCGGCAAGGCGCGAGGGGACCGGACGGCCGCCGTCGCCGTTGTGGGTCTGCGCGCTGCTCGACGCCACGCCGGCTGCGCCAGCCGAGACTGCCTCGCGGACGACGTCGGCCATGCGAGCGAGCTCGTCATCAGTTGCTTCCCGCTCGTATCCGGCATCGCCCATCACATAGAGCCGGACCGCGGTGTGTCCGACGTACGCAGTGAAGTTGAGGACCGAACCATGGCGTTGGACGGAGTCGAGGTACTCGGGGAACGTCTCGAAGTCCCAAGGAATGCCCGCTTCGAGTGTGGGCAGGCTCATGTCTTCCACGTGCATGAGGGTGCGACCGATCAAGCCTCGGTGCTCAGGACGGCACGGCGCGATCGAGAACCCGCAGTTTCCGGCGACGACGGTGGTGACGCCGTGCCATGACGACGGCGTGAGCGCAGGATCCCAGAACACCTGCGCGTCGTAGTGCGTATGGATGTCGACGAAGCCCGGTGTGACCACGTGCCCGCTCGCGTCGATCTCCTGCGTACCGCTCAGCCCGTCGCCGATCTCCGCGATCGTGTCGCCGTCGACGGCCACGTCGGCGCGCCGTGGGGGAGCACCCGTGCCGTCGACGATCGTCCCGCCGCGGATCACCAGATCGTGCATGTCGTCACTCCTCAGTCGCCCGACTCGCAGGAGAAGTCGGCGCTCACGCCTGTGTGGTCCGAAGTCCACAAGAGCCCGCCCGGGCCGTCGACCGCGGGTTCGTCGAAGAACAACCCGGTCCCGAGCCCGTCGCCATCGGCGTCGTCGGGCGTGTCGAAGCCGATCTCGCAGCCGCCGGGCGGCTTCACGAAGATGAAGTCGATCCGGTGCGACTCTTTGGCGTTCGGGTCCTTCAAGGCCTCGATGGTCTGGTCATCGCGTCCGCTCGTGCAGTTCACGCCGGTCGCCTCCACGCACTCGGGGTTCCCTATGGCGAGGTGACTGTCGATCCATCCGTCAGCGATGAGTGACAAGTAGCGCTCGGACGTCGGCCCCACGTTGAAGTCGCCCATGAGGATCCGGATCGCCTTCTTGCCCCCCGCCGAATCAGCGAGATCGGCGGCCGCGACGGTCTGACACTCGAACGGCGACGTCTCGGCACTACACGGCGGCTTGCAGGTCTTGCACTCACCGACGAATGGCTCGTCCGGATCCCCGTCTTGGTGCGTGACCACGACCACCACCGGGCCGGCTGGTGACTTGAGTACCGCGCGCGACGCGGCACGGAAGTTGCCGGAGAGCTTGATGACCTTCGTGCTCTTCACTGGCAGCGTCGTGAGGACGCGCTCGGTGTCGAGTCCGATGGTCTTGGCGAAGACGAAGTCGTACTCGCCGCCGCAGGCCTTCTTGGTGGCCTTCTTCAGAAGACCCGAGAGCTGCTCGTTGATCTCCTGGAGTCCCACGATCTCCGGGCAGTTCGACGCCTCGAGCTGCTCCATGAGCAACGCGACCCGATCGGTCGCCTGGCACCCGTCGCTCTCCTGCTCACAGAACACGCCGTGGAGCAGGTTGAGGTTTACGACCCGCACGTCCGGGTTGCTCTTCGTGGCGCCGGCACCAGCCGTCGCGACAGGCAACACGCCGACGGCACTGGCGGCAACGATCAGCACTGCAATGGCGATTCGGCGCATCGATTCCCCCGACCACGTCCAGATGATTCACCGGGCAGATGACTCACCGGGAACCCTATTCCGGCCAACGCCTCAGCGGCGGTGCGCCGGTACGCTGCCCAGCCGTGGCGCCCCTGCTCACGCTCGATGTTGTACATGCGGACCCGTTGCTGGAGCCGGATGCTGGCCAGCGGCTCGGTGTAACCCGAACGCGCGGTCGGGTGCGCGGTCGCGTCGGCGGTGCATTGGCATGGGTGCTGGTGGAAGACGGCGAGGGGGAACTCCGCGTCGGTGACGACTCGGTCCAAGTGCGCCCGCGTGGCGACGTGTTCGACGAGCCGGGCTGGTCGGCGCTTGTGGGCCCTGGCGACGAGGTGACGATCGACGGCGACATCGCGGCAACGATCGTCTGGAGAGCCACGGATCGCGCCCTGGACTCGCACATCATCGATCCGGCGACCGTCCCCGACGAGCAGCGGGGCGAGGGCACGACGGCACGGCGCGTCCGTACCTACGTGGCGGACGGTCCGTTGATCGTCGGAGAGACGCTCAACCCGCCCGGTGGTTGGTCGAGCTGGCCGCCGCACCGCCACGAGCACGAAGAGGCCTACCTCTACCGGTTCCAGCCTGCGCACGGTTTTGGTGTGCACGTCGGCTACGACGACGGCGCCGACTGCCCCGTCATCGTGCGTGACGGGAGCATCGAGCGCATCACGACCGGTTGGCACCCGGTCGTTGCCGCGCCCGGCTTCACGATGTACTACCTGTGGGCGCTCGCGGGCGATACCGACACCGTCGATACCAAGCTCGACCCGCGTTTCGCGTAGCCGTCGTATGCTCCCTTGCCCATGAGCGCTATTACTACGCCAGCATCCATGCAAGCCGCGGTGTATCGCGAGCAGGGCTTGATGGAGGTCGAAGAGCGACCGGTGCCCGAGGTGGGTGCGAACGACGTGCTGCTCGAAGTGAGCCACTGCGGTGTGTGCGGCAGCGACGTCCACTTCGTCACGGAGGGTTGGGGTCGGCCCGGAGCAGTCGAGGGACACGAGTGGTCGGGGCGAGTGGTCGCCGTCGGCGACCAGGTCAAGCAGTGGCAGGTGGGCGACGCCGCGGTCGGCGGGCCCTCGCCCCGGTGCGGCGAGTGCGAGCACTGCCGGTCCGGTCGTCCATCGCTCTGCGTCACCCGCAACACGCCCGGGATGGCCGTGCACAGCGACGGCGCCTTCGCGGAGTACATCCTCACCGACGAGGTCAGCCTGCGGCGCGTGCCCGACGGCATGCCGCTGCGCGTTGCCGCGCTCGCCGAGCCGTTGGCCGTCGCCCTGCACGGCATCACGCGCAGCGGCCTCCAAGCCGGTCAGCGCTTGCTCGTCACCGGAGGAGGTCCGATCGGTACCCTGTCGGTGGCCGCGGCACGCGCGCGGGGCGTCACCGACGTTGTCCTGAGCGAGCCCCACCCGAAGCGGCGCGCGCTGGCCGAACGTCTCGGAGCGCGCACGGTGCTACCGGACGAGCTCGTGTCGCCACCGACTCCGGGCGATGTGGTCGACGAACCCTTCGACGTGGCACTCGAATGCTCGGGCAACGCGAAGGCGATGGAGTCGGCGCTCGGGCAGCTCAAGCGCGGCGGCACACTGGTGATCGTGGGCGCGGGGATACACCGACCCCGGTTCGACAACAACCGCATTCTCCTGAACGAGCTCGTCATCACCGGCGCGTTCGTGTACGACGCCGACGGCTTCGAGCGGTCGCTCGAGCTCCTCGCCGACCCGAGATTTCCGAGCGACGTTCTCATCGAGCCTGATGACGCGCCACTCTCCGACATCCTCAACGTGATCGAGCGCTTGCACGAAGGTGACCTCGCCGCCAAGGTCATGATCGTGCCGCATCAGGGGAGTAGTTGATGACTCAGGCCACCAAGCCGCGCAATCCGCGCTTCAACCACGTCGCAATGAGCTTGCCACCGAGCTTGCTCGACACCGAGCACCGCGAGCTGATCACGACGTTCTACGACGAGGTGTTCGGTTGGAAAGAGCTGCCGACGATGACCGAGGACAAGCATCGGCTCGTGCTGTCCTGCTACACGTACGAGCAGTTCGTCTTTCTCATCGCCGACGACCCGCCGATGTCGTGTGCGCGCCTCGACCACTACGGCATGTCGGTCGATACCGAAGCCGAGCTCGACGCGATGCTCGACCGGGCGAAGGCCTTCCAGAAGCGTGACGACCGAGTCGACATCATCGACAAGAAGACCGACGACCACGGGATGCTCGCCATCACCAGCATCTACGTCGGCTACTTGCTCCCGATGATGGTCGAGGTGCAGTGGTGGGACTTCAAGGACGGCCACCCCTCCTTGGAGACCAACGCTTTGGAGACCAACGCTTGACTTCATCGATTGCCTACGGCGCGTTCGCACCGCAGGGTTGGAAGCTCGAGTACACCGGTTGGAGCGCGGCCGATGCGTGGGCGCGCACCGTGGAGCTCTCGAAGCTCGCCGAACAGGTGGGCTACGACCACCTCTGGGTATACGACCATGTCGAGACCGTGCCTCGTCGCGAGGCCACCCATGTGTTTGAAGCGTTTACCGCATTGGCAGCGCTCGCGCAGCACACCGAGCGCATCAGGCTCGGGCAGCTCGTCACCTGTTCGTCGTACCGCAACGCAGGGTTGCTCGCGAAGGAAGCGGCTGGCGTCGACGTCATGTCCGGTGGCCGGCTGATCCTGGGACTCGGCGCGGGCTGGTACGAGCGCGAGTACGCGGCGTATGGATACCCGTACCTCTCGGCGCGTGAACGGCTACGAGTCCTCGAGGAGACGCTCATCGTGATCAAGCGGCTCTGGACCGAGGAGACGGTCACCTACGACGGTGAGCACCTGCACTTCGACGACGCGTACTGCGATCCGAAGCCCATCCAGCAGCTCCCGGAGATATGGGTCGGTGGTGGCGGTGAGAAGGTCACGTTGCGTATCGCGGCCGAGCATGCCGACAAGACGAACTGGCAGGTCGGGCTCGATCAGTTCGTGCACAAGTCGCAGGTGCTGCGCGAGCACTGCGATCGCGTGGGCCGCAACTTCGACAGCGTTGTGCGTACACACGGTCCCGATTGCCAACTCTTCGACACCGACAAGGATCTCCAGGCCTGGCTGCAGTCGCCTGGTGGTGGGAGCCTTTGGGGTCGGGACGAGGACGAGACCTATGTCCGCGACAACTTTGTGGGCACCGTGGACCAGGTGGTCGAAAAGGTCCAGGGCTATGTCGACGCCGGGTGTGGCGAGTTCGTGCTGTGGTTCCGCGACTACCCGGCGAGCGAGAGCATGGAACGCTTCGCCAACGAGGTGATCCCTCGCATCGAGCCGGCCCGGTGACCGGCCTGGTCGGGCGCTTCGCCTCGAAGCCGTTCGTCCATCGTGATCTGAAGACTGCGGCGCTGCCGTGGGTCGTTGCGCGAGTGTTCGTGCTCGGCTCGCTCTGGATGTCGCGGTTCCTCGCCGACCACCTGCCCTCGGGTGGCCGCACCCGATTTCCTGCGGAAGGGCTCTTCACCTACGACGGCTACTGGTATCGAGCGATCGCCGAGCACGGCTACCTCGCGCTGCCGAAGGAGGGGTTGCGCTTCTTTCCGCTCTATCCGCTTCTTGGGCGTGGGTTGGGCGCGGTCTTCGCCGACCACACCGGCGTGGCGCTCGTGGTCATCGCAAACCTCGCCGCGCTCCTCATGGGCGCGGTGCTCCACCGCTTGGTGTTGCACGAGACGAAGGACCCGCAGCTCGCGTTGAGGTCAGCCTGGTTCGTCGCGGTGTTTCCCGCCGCGCTCGGTCTCGTGCTGGCGTACGCCGAATCACTCCTCATGCTCGCCGCGGTCGGGATGTTCCTCGCGCTCCGCAAGCAACGGTGGATCCCCGCGGCCGCGCTGGGTGTCGCGGCCGGTCTCGTGCGCCCGGTCGGCATCCTGCTCGTGGTCCCTGCGGCAATCGAGGCCGCGAGAGCGTGGAGCACCACTGCCGTGCGTGAGCGCGCGTCGCGCCTCACGGCCGTCGCCGCTCCCGCGGTCGGCACGGGTGCGTATCTCGCTTGGGTGTGGGCGGAGTACGACGACCCGCTTCTGCCGTTCAGTGTGCAGAACCGCCATGGTCTACGCGGCGGCTCGGTCGATCCGTTCAGTCATGTGATCGATTCGATCGGCGATCTGCTCGACGGCTCGCGCTTCGGCGCGGGCATGCACCTCGTGTGGATCGCAGTGTTCCTCGTGTTGATTGCCGTGCTCGCGCGTCGATTTCCTGCTTCGTACACGGCCTACTCGGGAGTCACCCTGTTGCTCGGGCTCACGGCCGACAACATCAGCTCGTTCGACCGCTATGTGTTCAGCTCGTTCCCGTTCGTGCTCGGCATTGCGATCTTGACCGCCCGGCGAACCCACGAGCGGTTGGGGATTGCGCTCGCGAGCGGTGGGCTCGTGATCTACGCGATCCTCGCGTTTTTCCACCTGTACGTGCCGTAGCGCTGACCATCAGAGGGCGCGTTTGGCGTGCTCCTCCTCCACCTCGACACTGATCGCGGCAGTCACATCCTTGCGGCGGGAGACGGGTCGGTCCTTGCGGTCGAAGTGCACGCGGAACCCTCGAGCGGGCACGAGCAGCTCCGCGGTCCCGGTGTCGAGGACGCGGTACGAGATCTGTTGCTCGAGCAATGGGCGCTGCGCGGCTCGATCCGGGTCGGGGCCGGTCTGTACGCCGAACGCGATGTTGCTGAGCTTGCGTTGCAGTGCGCTGACATCCGGTCCCGATGCTGATGCTGATGCTGATGCTGATGCTGATGCTGATGCTGAGGCCGCGGGCGCTTCGATCACCCAGTCGGTCTCGTAGGTCTCGCCTTTGCGCGAGTTGGAGTCGAGCACCCGCGTCTCGTAGTGGGTGCCGTCGCGCAAGTACGCCACGACTACTGGCTTTCCCGTGGTGTTCGTGATCGTGGTGTGTACGACGAAGGTGGATCCCTCGAACACCTCGATCGGCACCATTGTGATCTCCGGAATGGGCGGGTTCGTCGTTACGCCCGGCTTGACGTCGGTCGATTGGAAATATGGGGTACGCCCACTGCGACGCTCGATCAGCTCGAGGTTCTTGGGCCCGCGGTCCGCGGCGAAGAGCACGCGCCCCGAATCGAGATCGACCGGATTGCTCGAGAACGGGTTGAGGTGAAGCAGGTACGGACCCGAGCGCTCTACGAACACCAGCGCCCGGGTGCCATCGGTTCCGGTGGTCTCGCGCCACGGCGCCTGCGCGTCGCTGAACCGCTTGTTGTCGTGGAGCTGGTTGAAGAGGAAAGGCACGGTGCCGAGGACGAGGACGACCGCGAGCGCGATGCCCCAACGCTCACGTCGGCGCCAGACGGCAACCAACCCGGACGCGATGAGGATGCTGATGGGGGCGAACAAGGGCACGTAATAGATGGGTCCGGTGAGACCGACTCGTGCGCCTGACAAGTAGATACCCCAGAAGATGAAGTACCCGAGCGGAAACGCCAACCCGATGGCCAAGAGCGCGATCACGCGTTTGTCGCGACGGCCGAACCAAAGCGCGCCTCCGGCAACGACCACGCTCAGGTAGCCCCCGAACAGGAACTGGGGGAGGTAGACGAGGTTGCGACCGGTTCCTCGAATGGCGCGCCACACGGTGAAGTTGATTGGCGTCCACAGCGGCATGATCCGTCGTACGCCGAAGCCGAAGGTGTCGAGCGGGTCGGTCGCGGTGATCGGGAACTCCGTGAAGCTGCCGGTGATCTTGCGGTTGTACGCGAGCCCGAGTGCAAGGAAGGGGAGCAGCCCGGCGAGCACCCAAAGGCCGGATCGCACCAGCGACCGCACTTCGCTCCAGCGGGTGATCAAGAGATACACGCCGAACGGGAGCATCCAGAGCACTGCGTCGAACGGCCGGGTGAGGAAGATCACGCCAACCAGCGCACCGGCCACGACGAGGAGACCCACGCTCGATCGGCGCAAGCCCGCGAGCAAGGCGGTGCCAAACCAGAGGCCCAGGCCGAGCGAGAACAAGTAGCCGAGGTACAAGCCGCTCTGGACGATGAGGATCGGTGAAGCGGTCATGACCGCTGCGGCCACCAGGGCGATGCGGCGCTCGAATCCCAGCTCCAGCGCAAACGCGTAGGTGGCGGGGATCACCAGACCGGCGGCAAGGGCGACGGCGATTCCGGGCGACCCGAACACGAAGTCGGCGAGCGCCAGCATGATGGGCCACCCCGGCGTGTATTGCGAGAAGAATGCGCCATCGCGCAACCCCGCGAGCCAGGGACGGAAGAACTCAGGCGCGCCGCCCGCGGGTGCTGTGAACTGACCTTCGCGAAGGAGCCGGGCTTGCCAGAGGTAGACGGGCTCGTCGCGGTTCCACGAGAGCGCCGCGAACACCTCGTGGCGCACGATGATCGACACCACGATTGCGATCGCGGTGAGCACGAGCAACAGCCAATGCCGGCCGAGCAGCGGCCGGACTCGGTGAACTGCGCCACGTAGCATGCGGCACAGTATGGCGGTCGACCAGCTGATCGCGGCGCGCCCTGCCCCAGTTCGGCGCTTCGGAGCATCTCGTCGACGGTTCGAGCTCGCGTGCTTCGCGTTGCTCGCGTACGTTCCGTTCTTCGCATCGTCGCCGGGCAAGGTGAGTGGCGATACGAAGGCGTACCTCACCCTTGACCCTGGTCGGTTGCTGGAGCGCGCCCCCTATCTCTGGGACTCGCACGTGGGCATGGGCAGCGTCCCGCACCAGAACATCGGCTACCTGTTCCCGATGGGCCCGTACTTCTGGCTCATGGACCAGATCGGTGTGCCCGATTGGGTGGCGCAGCGCATCTGGATCGGCACGATCAGTCTCGCGGCTGTGCTCGGTGCTCGATGGCTGTTTGGGCTCTTGGGTGTTCGGCGAGTGGGCGCCATCGTCGGCGCACTCGTGTACATGCTCACGCCGTATCAACTCGCGTTCAGCGCGCGCACGTCGGTGCTGTTGCTGCCGTGGGCCGGTTTGCCGTGGCTGGTCGGACTCACGATCCGTGCGACGCGTCGTACGGGGTGG
>CAMDCC010000065.1 GCA_945889545.1 Bifidobacterium breve
CGACTGGCGGTGTTCACCACATCGCCCATCGCCGTGTAGTCGCCGCCGGCCCGCATCGCGCCCACCAGCACCTCACCAGTGTTCACGCCGATGCGCATCTCGATCTGGAGCTCGTGACGCTCTCGCAGCGCGGCGAGCGTCTGCTGCATCTGGAGTCCGCAGCGCACCGCTCGTTCGGCGTCGTCCTCGTGAGCGACCGGTGCGCCGAACAGCGCGACCAACGCATCGCCCACGATCTTGTCGACCTGGCCGCCATAGGCCCGCACGTCGCGACCGAGCGACTCGAAACACGTGTCGACGAGTTGCTTCACGTGCTCAGGATCGGCTGACGGTCGAGCGACCAGAACCTGCCCACAGGAGGGGCAGAAGCGGGCCTCGGCGGGCACGCTCGTCCCGCATGCGGGGCAGTTCACGCTTGCACTCTACGAGAGGCCGGGTCCGCTCCCGGCGTTGGAATCCCTGCGTTGGAATCCCTGCGTTGGAATCTCTGGGCCTCCAGGGTCGACAATGGCGGGATGCCGAAGCTGTCCGACGACGAGATCCGAGATGGCCTGGCGGGCCTCCCGGATTGGCGCCGAGAAGGCGACGAGATCGTCCGCGACTACGAGCTCGACTCGTTCCCGGCGTGCATCGCCTTCGTGGGGCGCATCGCGACCCTTGCGGAAGCGGCCGACCACCACCCGGATCTCGACATCCGGTACAACCGTCTGCGGGTGGCGCTTACCAGTCACGACTCGGGCGGCTTGACGACGCGCGACCTCGAGCTCGCAACGAAGATCGAAGCAGTCGTCGACGGCGAAGGCTGACGCAGTGGTCACCGCGGCCGTTGCCGTCGTCATCGCAGGGTTGTTGCTCGCGCTGGTTCTCGCGGTCGCGTACGACCCGGCGCCAGGGCCGGCCGATGTGGCCTTCGGGTACGAGCTGGCGTGGGACCACTTCGACTTCGCGTCGTTGTGGACGCTGTCGGGTGATGAGCTACGCGACGGCTTGGGGTGCAAGGACTTCGTTGCGGCGAAGCGCGCCGCCTATGCCGGACGCCATGGCCTCGGCAATCTCACACAGCACGTCGCCGTCGAGTCGGTCGATGCACGCGGCACCGCTGCCGTCGTACGCACTCGAGTGGATCTTCACGATGGCGATGTCGCCCACAACGAGATGTACCTGACCAAGCGAGGCGGCCGTTGGGTCGTCGTCGACTACCGCCTGCGCTCCGACACCTCGCCCGTCACGCCGTAGTTCGGTTTCTCGGCACGTTGAAGGAGTGCATGTGTCCTTGAGCGTGCCGAGAATCCCTGATGACACCTCCAAGAAACAATGGAGCCGGCTAGCGGGCTGACCAGCCGACCCAGCGGTCGGCGTCGATCACGATCGCCGGGCCCGGGAGGCCGTGCAAGCCGTATTGGCCGCGATACTTCTCGTGCAATGGAGCGATGACCTGCTCGAACTCTGGATGATCGCCCGGCACGATCCACGCGTGGCCATCGAGGCGCACCCACCACAGCTGTTCCCAATCCTCGTCGTACTGGTCGACGAGCAGGCTGACCGTGGGGTTGGCCTGGATGTTCGTGACACGTCGCAGCGCCGTGGTGGTCTTGGGCTTGTGGTCGACCGAGGTGACGACACGGTCGCCCTCGACCGCAAAGCACACCGGCACGATGTGCGGATGCCCAGAACGGTCGACCGTGGCCAACCGAGCAACGCGGCCCTGAGCGAACCGGCGTCGCATCATCATGTCTTCCACCGGTCACGACGGTACCGTCTCCGGGGTGCGAGCCGGTGGTCTTCTCCTCACTGGAGGCGCGAGCCGACGTCTTGGCATCGCGAAGACGGCACTGCTGCGCGACGGAGAGTCGTTGGCCGACCGCGGTGCGAGAGTTCTCGCGACCGTTTGCGATCCAGTGCTCGAGGTGGGATCGGGCGCAAGTCCGCTGCCAGCAGTGCAGGAGGAGCCGCCGGGATCGGGTCCGCTCGCCGCGGTTGTCGCCGGAGCAGCCGACCTGCACGCTCGCGGGTACGACGGCCCAGTACTCGTGCTCGCGGTGGATCTTCCCCTCGTCGAGTCTGCACTGCTTGCGTGGCTCGTGGAACACCCGGCGCGCGGAACGGTCGTGCCGCGAGTCGATGGCCAGGCTCAGTCGCTCTGCGCGCGGTACTCGGTCGAGGCGCTGGCGGTGGCCGAGCAGCTCGTAGCCGAAGGAGAGCGGTCGATGCGCTCATTGTTGGCCGCGGTGCCCGTCGAGTACCAGGACGAGCACGACTGGAGCGCGGTCTGCAAACCAGAGGCCTTCGCCGATGTCGACACCATGGCTGATCTCGAGCGCCTTGGCCTGAGCGCACCGGGCTGACACAAAACCCATGCCGATAGCCTCTGGTCGTGGTCGAGCATGCGCGGCGTCAGGTGACGGCCGTGCAGGTGCGATCGGTCGACGGGGGAAACGTCTGTGAGAGGCCCGATCGGCTCGCAACCGAAGAGCCGATGGAGATCCGGGTGCAAGGCCCGCACGGTGGCGCCGACCCCGTGGCCGTCACGATGCGGACACCCGGCCACGACTTTGAGCTCGCCGTGGGCTTTCTGCTCACCGAAGGGGTGCTGAAGGATCCCGCCGATGTGGTGTCCGTCGCCTACTGCCTCGAAGGCGCGGGGGAGCAGCAGTACAACATCGTGACCGTGCGCACCCGACGTGCGCCCGATGCGGAGCGCGCCCGGCGCGCGTTCGCAGTGAGCGCAAGCTGCGGTGTGTGCGGCAAGGCCACCCTCGACGAGATCGAGATCATGTGCGCCCCGGCCCCATCCGGTCCCGTCGTTGCGAAGCCGGTGCTTCTCGGCTTGCCTGAGAAGCTGCGCGCCGAGCAGTCGGTGTTCGATGCAACCGGCGGTCTGCACGCGGCTGGATGCTTTGCGGTCGACGGGGCGCTCACCGTGCTGCGTGAGGACGTGGGTCGCCACAACGCGCTCGACAAGGTGATTGGCTGGGCAGCCATGGAGCAGTCGTTGCCGCTCGCCGAAACCGTGCTCATGGTCTCCGGCCGCGTGAGCTTCGAGATCGTCCAGAAGGCGGCGATCGCCGGAATCCCGATCGTGTGCGCGGTCTCGGCACCTACCAGCCTCGCGGTCGATGCGGCGAAGCGACTCAACCTCACCCTGGTGGGCTTCCTGCGCGACGACCACTTCAACATCTATTGCGGCGACGAGCGCATCGCTGCGGCCGCCTGACGGCTGGGCGCGAGAACGATGGCCTGGCCGGGATCGGCGCGCATCAAGAGCCCACGTCGGCCTCGACGCGCGCTCTGGGTTGGCTTCAAGCCCTACGGCATCGGGGAGACGCGCCCCAACGCCTATACCGAGATCTTCAAGACCGTGTGGGAGAACCGCGGCCGGCTGCGCTACGCATGGCGCATTCTGCGCCGCGGCGTCTGTGATGGATGCGCGCTCGGCGTCGCCGGGTTCCACGACTGGACGCTCACCGGCGTGCACCTGTGTGCCACACGGTTGCGGTTGTTGCGGCTGAACACGATGCGGGCGATCGACCCCAGCGTGTTGAACGATGTTGTTGCTCTCCGCACTCGTTCGTCGGCCGAGCTCCGAGACCTCGGGCGTCTCGCACATCCGATGCTGCGGCACCGCGGCGAGCCGGGATTCACGCGCATCTCGTGGGACGCGGCCCTGGATCTCCTGGCTGGGCGTATCCGCGAGACCACGCCCGATCGCCTTGCCCTCTACCTCACCGCACGCGGGCTCACCAACGAGACGTATTACGTGGCGCAGAAAGCGATGCGATTCCTCGGTACGAACAACATCGACAATGCGGCGCGGGTCTGTCACGCACCGTCGACGGTTGCGCTGAAGCGCATGATCGGCGTTGGCGCCACCACCTGCTCGTACACCGATGTGATCAACAGCGATCTGATCGTGCTGTTCGGCGCCAATGTGGCGAACGCGCAGCCGGTGTTCATGAAGTACCTCTATCTGGCCCGCAAGCGCGGCGCGCAGGTGGTGGTCGTGAACCCGCTGCGCGAGCCCGGTCTCGAGCGGTACTGGGTGCCGAGCAACGTGGAGAGCGCAATCTTCGGGACGCGCATGGCCGACGACTTCGTGCCGGTCCACACGGGAGGCGACGTCGCCTTCATCAACGGTGTGATGAAGGTGCTGATCGCCGAAGGCGGCGTCGACGAAAGCTTCGTGCGAGCGCACACCACCGGTTTCGACGAGCTCGTAGCTACGCTCGACGGCCAGACCTTCGCGGACCTCGAGCAGCATTCCGGGATCCCGCGAGATCACATGGAGCGCTTCGCTCGGCGCTACGCGTCGGCGGGAGCGGCGGTGTTGGTGTGGTCGATGGGTGTTACCCAGCACGAGCACGGCGTCGACAACGTCGCCGCGATCGTGAACCTCGGGCTCGCACGCGGCAACGTCGGTCGGCGCGGTGCCGGACTCATGCCGATCCGCGGCCACTCGGGCGTGCAGGGTGGCGCGGAGATGGGCGCGTATGCGACGGCGTTCCCTGGCGGCGGCCCGATCGACGCGGCGAGTGCGGCCACGCTCTCAACGGAGTACGGCTTCACAGTGCCGTCCGAGCCGGGACTCTCGGCGGAAGCGATGCTCGAAGCGGCCGAACGCGGCGACCTCGACGTGCTGTGGTCGAGCGGCGGGAACTTCCTCGAGGTGCTCCCTGATCCCGTCCGGGTGGAAGCGGCCATGGAGCGCGTCCCGTTGCGCGTCCACCAGGACATCATCGTGTCGAGCCAGATGCTCGTAGACGGCGAGACGGTGCTGCTCCTTCCGGCGGCCACGCGCTACGAGCAGCGCGGTGGCGGCACGGAAACCACCACCGAGCGCCGAATCGCGTTCAGTCCTGAAGTCCCAGGGCCCCGACCAGGAGAGGCGCGCACCGAGTGGGAGATCTTCGCCGACGTTGCCCAGCGGGTGCATCCTGAGCGCGCCGATCTCGTCGCTTTCGCGGATGCGGATGCCGTGCGCGCCGAGATCGCACGCGTGGTGCCGTCGTATGTGGGGGTGGAGCTGCTTCGGCGCACCGGCGATGCCGTGCAGTGGGGCGGCCCCACGTTGTGCGTAGACGGTGAGTTCCCCACGTCCGACGGTCGGGCGCAGTTCTCGGTAGTCGCGCCACCGAATCAGAATGTCGGGCCGGGCCAGCTGCGACTCTCCACTCGGCGCGGCAAGCAGTTCAACACGATGATTCTCGCGGCGCGCGATCCACTCACCGGCGTGGAACGCGATGCTGTGATGCTCGCTTCCGTCGACGCGGAACGGATCGGAGTGAACCATGGCGATCGTGTGCTCGTGCGCTCGAGCCTCGGCGAACTTCGCGGTCGTGCCCACGTGTCGCCGATGGCGCCGGGCAACGTGCAGGTGCTGTTCCCCGAGGGCAACGTGCTGTTCGGCCTCGGTCGGCGCGACGAAGAGTCGGGCGTCCCTGATTACACGGCCATCGTCGACGTGGTCCCGGCACCATGACCCCCGAATCCATCATTCCCAAAACGATCACCCCCAAAGGTTTGCTCGATCTCTTCGCCGCCGCGGCCGATGCGCAGGCGGTTGCGCTTGCACCACTTGTGGGCTCCGACCGCAGGGCGCGTACCGATCGCCCGGGCCAGTACGCGCTCGACCTGGAGGCCGATGCCGCAGTGCTCGGCGTGCTCGGACCGGCGGGCGTGGGCGTGCTGAGCGAAGAGTCGGGGCGTTCCGGGCCGCCCGACGCCGCGATCACCGTGGTCGTGGATCCGGTGGATGGTTCCACCAATTGCTCGCGCAACATCCCGTATTGGGCGATCTCGCTCTGCGCCCTCGACGCCGACGGCCCGCTCTGTGCACTGGTCGCCAACCAGGCGACGGGTGAGCGCTTCACTGCTGCGCGCGGAGAAGGCGCATGGTGCGACGGCCGACCGGTGCGCCCGTCGATGGCCACGCGCGCCGAGGACTCACTCATTGCGTTGACGGGCATGCCGACGCGCTCGCTGCCCTGGAAGCAGTTCCGCGCGTTGGGATCGGCCGCGCTCACACTCTGCGACGTGGCCGATGGTCGGGTCGACGGGTACCTCGATGCGATGTTCAATATGCATGCGCCGTGGGACTACCTCGGCGGCCTCCTGGTATGTACGGAAGCCGGCGCGGTCGTGGTGGACGCGCATGGTCGCGATCTGGTCACCGACGACCCCGAGGCGCGCCGATCGATCCTCGCGGCCGGCACTCCCGAGCTCATTGAAGTACTTCGGGGCGCGCTCCCATGACTCCCGATCTTGGTCTCGATCTCGACGGGCTGCGCGACGCCGCAATCGAAGCGACCAACGCCGCCAGCCGCATCGTGCTCGATGCGTTCGGCTGCCCTCGTGACGTGGTCGAGAAGGCACCGGGCGACTGGGTGAGTGCAGCGGATATGGCGAGCGAGCGAGCTGTGCGTGAAGTGTTGCTCACGGCGTGGCCCGAGTTCCCGGTGTTCGGCGAGGAAGAAGGCGGCGAACGCGCCGACGTGGGCTGGCTCGTCGATCCACTCGATGGCACCACCAACTTCCTTCGGGGGTTCCCGGTTGTTGGCGTGTCAGTGGCGCTCGTGGCCGATGGCGCACCGGTTGTGGGTGTGGTCAGCGCGCCGATGCTCGGCGATCTCTACGTTGCTACCGCTGGCGGCGGCGCGACCTGCAATGGCGAACCCATCCGCGTGAGCACTCGATCGGTCGAGCGAGCGATCTGCGCCACGGGCTTTCCGTTCCGCAAAAAGACCGAGCGACTCGACGAGTACTTCCCGGTGTTCGAGCGCGCGCTGCGCACCTTCGAAGACCTGCGTCGCGCGGGTGCCGCCAGCCTCGACCTGGCGTGGACCGCGTCGGGCGTGTTCGACGGTTACTTCGAGCAAGCGCTCGGCCCGTGGGACGTGGCCGCCGGCGCCCTCCTCGTGCGAGAGGCCGGGGGAGTGGTGACCGACTGGTCAGGTGACGACACCTCGTGGCTCACGAGCGGCGACATCGTCGCCGCGCCGCCGAAGATCCACCAACAGCTGCTCGCCCTGATCGCCGACGCCTGATCGCCAGCGCCGACCGTTACCCGTTCGTGCTGACCGGCGTCCCGCGGTAGCACCCGATCGTGTATGGGTACTCGGCAGTCAGGTGGTAGTGGTAGGTCCGTTGCTTCTTGCCGTTGAACTTCACTTTGTGCGTGTGGCCGTGGCACTCGTCGAGGTCGGAGTTGTTCACGGTTTCCCCATTGGTGCCGCGCGTGCCGTACAACCCGAAACCATCAGATGCGTAACCGACCAGCTTCGAGTGTCCCGAGCCCGTGTCGAGGTTCTCGCGCACGCAGCGCGAGCCGGAGTGGTAGTGGTAGGTACCGCTCATCTCAGGGTGCCCGTCGCAGGAGTCCTGAATCTCGTAAGCGGCGGCGTCGCGCCCCCCGGCATCGAGAGCGTTGAAGAACTGCACGCCGTTCACGAAGATTCCGATGGTCCCCATACCGAGGCATGTGGGCTCGTCGGCCACTTTCGGTTTCTTCGCCAGGGTGATGGTGACCGTCTGTGCGGAGATGCTGTTTGGGTTGCGATCGAAGGCGTATGCGTCGTCGCTTGATGCGACCGGGAACTCACCGGTGGTCTCCTCGGTCGGGAGACCGTTGCCGCTGATGATCCGGTTCACACCCGCCGCCGTGATCGACACTTTGGCGTCGGGCCACGTGACTGCGCCGTCGACGGACGGCTTCTTGGTGAGGTCCCATGTGCCATCACCATTGAACCAGTCGCCGGTGTTGAACGCCCCAGGTGCATTCGAGTTGAAGCTCGTCTGGCACGAATAGACCTTGTCGACCTCGGCCGCGGACGCCGGGTCGTCGCCGACCGGGAGCGCGGTCTGGTCGGCGCCCCCGGAGCCAGCCCCGGAAGTGTCGGCCCCTGCGGGTACCGCCGCGAGCGCACCAACGAACGCGACGGTGAACACCATGGCGAGTGCCGAACGGCGAGACACGACGATCCTCCTGGTTGTGGCGGTCGGCGAGAGTATCGCTGCCTGAACCTGAGAGCGCGCTGTGGACGCGCCCGTTAGGTGCTGAGGCCCACAGCGGCCGCGACCGAAGTCACTGATCGTCGGAGGTGTGCGACCTCCTCGCCGAGCGCCGAGTAGACCGCGTCGGTGATCTCGAGCAATCGCTGCTCGGCGTCCATGTACCCGGTGAGCCCGTTCGCGACCACGACCATCACGAGCCCACACTCCGGGTCGGCCAGGGCGCGTGACGACGCCATCCCGCCGTGGCCGAATGCCCGACGAGTGGTGCCGCCGCTGAAGTCGACCTGCACGCCGAGCCCCCACGGCGTGACCGTGTTGAAAGTGCGGTCGCGCACACCCCACCGTTGCACGGAACGCATCACTTCGACCGTGCGTGGATCGAGAATCGGTGAGCCGTTACCGAGCAGCGACTCGTAGAACCGCCCCAGGTCGCGCGCGGGTCCGCGCATCCCGCCCGCAGGTTCCACCTTGGCGATGTGCCACGGCTCGTTGTGCACGCGGTCGATGTAATAGGGCGCCATGTAGAAGTTGCCGTCCTCGTCGATGCTCGGCAAGCGGTGCCCGCGCCACACCACGGGCACGATCCGGTCGCCGTACTCGCGCTGGCGCTCTTCGGGGATACCGAGATGAATGTCGGCGAGACCGAGCGGCCCCGTGATCTCGTCGCGGATGTATGCATCGATGCGCCGCCCGTCGACGGCCTCCACGATCGCGCCGAGTGCGCGCCAACCACTGGAGAGGTGATAGCCGGCGGCGGTGCCGGGCTCCCAGAGTGCCGGCGCGGCGATCGTTGCCGCCACCGCGTCGTCCCACGTGACGTCGGAGTCGTACATGGTGTCGCCCGGCATCGGGAAGCCACCGGTATGTACGAGCACTTGGCGAAGGGTGCAGCGCTCCTTGCCGTTCCCCCAGCCGTCGAGGTGCTTGGCCACGAGGTCGTCGAGTCCGAGGCGACCCTGCTCCCAGAGCTGGAGGATGGCGACGACCGTGAGGGGCTTGCCCGACGAGTACCAGAGCATGACGTCGTCGGTGCGGAGGGGGCGTCCAGGGGAGATCTCGCCGACCGCGGCGTCGAGGAGGACCTCGCCGTTGCACGACACGTAGGCCTGGGCGCAGTCGTGCCAGCCGTTGGTGATGCCGGACTCGAGCAACTTGAGTACGGCGGACAGATCGATGCTCACAGGGGCCGAGGCTAGTGAGCAACCGCTCTGGTCCGACTTTGGGGATTGGCCGGTAATTGCCTTGACCTGGCCTTCGCCATCTGCTTGCCTGGTTGGACCGCCCGCGCAACGGGTGCACGAACGAATCCCTGCAAGCGATCACCAAGCACGAAGGAACCGGAATGTACGGCTACTCGGTGAGCACGAAGCACCTGGCCTACGCCGGAACCCCGCGCGTCCACGCAGGCTTCCCGCGCACCATGAACTCGGCTTCGTGGCTCGAGATGGCAGTCATTGCCAGCACCGACCAGAAGCCCGAGCCCCGGCGGCATCTGACCTCGTAAGCGCAACCACCGCAACGAGTCACCAGGCCGCCGGGGCAACCCGGCGGCTTTCTTGTTTTTTCGCCACGTTCACCCACCCGGACCGCACCGCAATCGACCAAGAACACAGAACGACAACCAGCAGGACAACAGAGTCCAAGACAATCGAGCAATACACAAGAAGGAGCGAAGGCGATGTTCGCCATCGAGTTTGGGGGCGATGAAGAGCGGTGGCGGGTGGAGGCCCGCTGCGCGGACGGCGCAGCGTCGCTGACCCCGCTGTTCTTCTCGGAATCGCTCGACGACATTGCGCGGGCCAAGGCGTTCTGCCAGGGCTGTTTCGTACGCGAGGCATGCCTCGCGTCGGCGGTGGCCCGGCGCGAGCCGTGGGGCGTCTGGGGCGGCGAGCTCCTGGTGAACGGCAAGGTCATCGCCAACAAGCGCAGGCGGGGTCGGCCGCCGAAGGTCGTGCGACCTGAGGACGTGCTGCCCACCACGTGGGAGATGCCGATCGCTGACATCGCCTAGCTGCGACCAGAGCGAACGGCCGCGGCGCGGGTATCCCGAGCCGCAGTGAGCGGGGCCCGAGCGGCCCGGCCCACAGGGGCCGAGAGCGAGAGAGAGGTCTGCCGCGAACCATGGCGGGCCGGGTGACGACGGTCGGGGTGTTGTTCCCCCGATGCCTCGATCGAGCCCGGCCCGCCCGCGGTCGACCTATCCTCGACCGGCGTGAAGGATGGACTGTCGTGAAGGATGCTCCGGCGAGCTTCACCGCCCGGCGCCTCCCCGGCCTCCCGGCGCTGGGGTGGTGCGCCACCGTCCAACGTGGGGCACGCAAACCCGAGGTCGTACTCGGCGACTTGGTCGAGACGTCGCCCGATACGTTCTTCGAAGGGGTCTGGGACGCTCCGTATCGTGACCACGGGTTCTTGGAGTCCCTCACAGTCATGGGTTCGGGTGGTCGTGTCGAAGATGGCGTGGCCCGTTTCTGCTCGCCCACACACACGCTCGACAACCTGTATTGCCTCCGAACCACCGACGCGGTGCTTGTCGCGAACTCGCTGCCACTGTTACTGGCCTGCGCTCGCGACGCACCCGATCCGCGATATCGCCACTACCGCTCCGACATCGCCGCACTGTGGCGCGGCGGCGTACCGGCATCGCCCTGCGTCCTCCCAACAGCCCGTCATCAGTCCGTACTTGTCTACGCGGCGACCGACCTGGTGGTGGGCAACGATCTCTCCGTCGATCCCGTGGTCAAGGCACAGCCACCGATACCGGATGACTACGCGGCGTACCACCAGTTGCTCGCGGGCACAGTCGACCGCATCGTCGACAACGGTGTGGACGCGCTTCGGCGCACGCCGCTACATCCTGTGACGACGCTGTCGAGCGGTTACGACACGACGGTGTGTGCTGTGCTCGGCGCGCCGGCGGGGGTCACGGACGCTGTGACGCTGCACCACGACCGGTTCGACGATGGAGGAGAAGAGGTTGCCGCAGCGCTCGGCCTACGGGTCGAGCTCATCGAACGTGACGCGTGGAAGCAGGCTGAGGCTCCGATCGAGATCGACTTCATGGCTTCGAACGGCGGGCCAGTCGCGATCACCCTCGCCGCGATCGAGGGTCGGTGGCGAGCTCCGATGGTGTTGCTCGGAAGCTTGGGTGACCAGGTCTTGGATCTGGGCCAGCGGCTCATGGGCGATGCACAGTCCATCCCCGACGGCATGTCGCTCAGCCCGTATGGGCTCCACGACTTCCGCCTGCGTGCTGGCATGACGTTCGTGCACGTGCCGGCAATCGGTGCAGTCCACGCGGCTGCGATCGACCGGATCTCGAGATCCGAAGAGATGCAACCGTGGCGGATTGGCGGGGGCTACGACCGCCCTGTCCCGCGTCGGATCGTCGAGGACGCCGGGATTCCGAGGTCGGCCTTCGCCGTGAGAAAGCGAGCAAGCAGCACCGTCAGCCATAACCAGGCCCTCCGGCCGCCGGCGCGCACCGACTTCAACGAGTACTGGCGATCGCTCTTGCGGAGCTTGCCGCTGACCACGCGTTGGCGATACCGCTGGGATGCGAACGTGGTGACGCCAATCGCCAGGGCGACGCGCATCACTTTGTTTCGTCTGCAATGGGGCCGGTTCCGCTGGCGAGCGACGCGTCGAAACCTTGGGCGCTGGTACTACTTTCGCTCGTTGCCGTCGGCGTATCAATTCCACTGGGCCGTCCAACGGCTCACCGACCAGTTCGCAGCAGGCCTCGACGGCGAGCACACCAACGGAGATTGACCGGCGACGACTCCGTACCCCACGGCTACCCTCGTCGTTCGCGGGTGCGTAGCTCAGTTGGCTAGAGCGCTGCCCTTACAAGGCAGAGGTCACAGGTTCGAGCCCTGTCGCACCCACTGCGTATCCGCAGGTCAGGAGGCTGCGGTCTAGAGCGCAAAAGAGTTCCTTCCTTCGCGTCCCATAAAAATCCCATAAGGACTTGAGCGGATAGGTGCTCAGTTGAGGTTCCATCGGTCGCGGTGGTCGATGAGTTTGCCGACGATGAGCACGGTGGTGGCCAGGCAAAGAGCGGCGTGGCGGTGTCGGTTGCGGCGGTCGGTGTTGCGGCGGAGCTGACCGTAGT
>CAMDCC010000066.1 GCA_945889545.1 Bifidobacterium breve
CCCTGCGGCACAGCGAGGCGGGGCCCGAGCGGCCCGGCGCGCAGCGCCAAGAGCGGGTCAGAGATCGAGGTCGGCGGCCGAGATGTCGGGCACCGGCATCCGCGCCGTCACCCCGCCGTCCACCGGGATGATCGCGCCGGTGATGAATGCCGACTCGTCGGACGCGAGGAACAGCGCGGCGTTGGCGATGTCGTCAGGCACACCGAGGCGGGTGAGGTGCATCGCCTTGGTGGCGCCGCCGATGATCGGATCGTCCATCATCTTGAAGGCGCCCTCGCTCGTGAGCACCATGCCCGACACGATGCAGTTCGAGCGGATGTTGTCGGCTGCGTACTCCACCGCCATTGAGCGCGTCAGCGTGTTCAGCGCACCCTTGGCTGCGGTGTAGGTATCGAGCCCAGGAGTACCGAGGATCGATGCAGCCGACGAGATGTTCACGATGGTGCCGCCACCGGCCTTGGCCATCGCGGGGATCGAGTACTTGCACGCCCATACGACGGCTTTGAGCGCGACGAGCATGATCGAGTCCCACGCGTCGTTCTCGAGCTCGGTGACGCGCCGGTCGAGGCGGCCCGGGCCCATGAGCTCGGTCGGTGCTGCGTTGTTGACGAGCGTCGTGAGCTTGCCGTAGTTGTCGACGGCCGCCTTGACCATGCCGATCACGTCGTCCTCGTTGGAAAGGTCGGTTCGCACGTACGTGGCCTTGCCACCGGCGCCGCGGATCTGCTGCTCGATCGCCGTTCCCTCGTCAACGGAGCGGCCGGTGATGATCACGCCCGCGCCTTCCGCGGCGAAGCGGATGGCGGTGGCGCGCCCGATCCCGCGCGTCGAGCCCGTGACGATCGCCACCTTGTCGGCAAGTCGCATGGCCGTACACTTCCACACCTTGATGCCAAGTCGCATGGGAGCCGAGTGACCAGTGGCAATCAAGCGCAGCGGAGCGCTGGCCGGAGGCCGGGAGCGCGGAGCGCGGAGCGGAGTGACCCATGAGTGTTGACTTCACGCTGCCACCCGAGGTCGAAGAAGTCCGGCTCCGCGTCCGCGAGTTCATGGACGCGGAGGTGCGCCCGGCAGAGAAGAAGCTCTTCGCGAATGCGTCGGGCGGCGAACCTGAACGGCGCGACATCGTCGGGCTGATCATCGCGATGCGCGAGAAGGCCAAGGAGTGGAACGTCTGGCTCCCGCACATGCCCACCGAATGGGGCGGACTCGGGCTCGGCATCACCGCGATGGCGTTCGTGTCGGCGGAAGCGGCACGTACCTCGTTCGGGTCGTTCGTGCTCAACGCGCAAGCACCCGACGAGGGCAACCAGCACACACTGCTGCACAACGGCACCGACGATCAGAAGGAGCGCTACCTCCGCCCGTTGGTGGAGGGCCGTGTGCGTTCGTGCTTCGCCATGACCGAGCCGGAGGTGGCGGGTTCTGACCCCACCGGTATCCGCACGATGGCCGAGCACGACGACGCCGCGGGCGAGTGGGTGATCAACGGGCACAAGTGGTTCATCTCCGGTGCGCGCGGCGCTGGGTTCGCGATCCTCATCGCCAAGACTGATCCCGACGCCAACCCGCCGCAGGCGTCGAACACCGCGTTCCTCGTCGATCTGCCGGCCGAGGGCTGGGAGGTCGTACGCGACATCGAGACCATGGCCGGGCACGGCAACCATTGTGAGATCCGCATCACCGATGTGCGCGTCCCCGACGCCAACGTGCTCGGTGGCCGCGGCAACGGTCACCTGCTCGGCCAGGCGCGCCTCGGTCCAGCCCGCCTCGCGCACTGCATGCGCTGGATCGGTCAGATCGAGCACGCACTCGAGCTGCTCGTGGCGCGCGCCGAGGAACGTCAGCTCCATGGTGAGGCCCTCGCCGAGAAGCAGGCGATCCAGTGGATGATGGCCGACTCGGCGATGGAGCTCTACACCGCAAAGCTGATGGTGCTGCACGCGGCGTACAAGATCGAGCACGGCCTCCCGTTCCGCCAAGAGGTGAGCTTCGCGAAGCACCATGTGGCGAACACGCTGTGGCGCGTCGTCGATCGGGCGATTCAGGTGCACGGCGCGCTCGGGTACTCCACCGACACCCCACTCGAGCGCATGCTCCGTCATGCTCGCTCGGCCCGGCTCGTCGACGGTGCCGATGAGGTGCACCAGGCGCTCATCGCCCGCAACCTCCGAGCCAGCTGGGCCAGTACGGGATCCCTGCGCTCGGCGACGGGCGACCTGGACCTGTAACCCTCGAGCGCCCGCACCGCCACAAGGCTGAAGGTCACTCAAAGGGTGTGCGGGCGCGGTCGGTAGCCTGTTGCACATGCAGGTTGCCGACTACCTGAAGACGCCGCACTGGTCCACCGAGATCCCCAGGGAGACGCCGCACCTGCGGCTCCCCATCGTGGACGAGCGCGGGTTCGTGGTGCTGAGCGACCTGCATCCACCTATCGCCGACGAGGAGTTCCTCCCCCTCGAATACATGGACTGGAAGAGCGGCGGCGACACCAACTTCGCGCCGATTGCAACCGCCGACGGCAAGCTCGACTGTCAGGGGTTCTGGAAACCCGGCGAGGAGCGCGCCGACAAGGGCGGGATCTTCACGGCGAACGCCGAGCTCTGCCCGACGATCGTCAGCGAGGTCACGAAGGTGGGTGCCGACTTCGGGCGCGTGCGCGTGATCAAGCTCGAGCCGCAGACCTACGAAAAGTCGCTCCGGCACATCCATCGCGACGACAACAACCGTTTCAATCCCGACGGCGACGGCTGGGTCGTGCGGCAATGGATCGAGCTCACGGACAACCCCGGCGCGTTCATGGTCCTGATGGAACAGGGCGCCGACGGGCTGCCCGACCAGTCGACCGAAGTCCACATACCGATGCACCGAGGCGCGCGCTTCCTCGTCGACACCCAACGGCTCTGGCACGTGGTCGTCAACCCCAGCCCCACCACTCGCTTCGCGCTCATCAGCAGCTTCGAGTCGGGCCCGGCCCTCGACGCGTACCTCCACGCCAATCTCGCCACGTCCTAACCCTCCTCCTAGACTGACCCGCTCCGTGGAACTCTCCAACGCAGAAAGCCGTCGGATCGTCATCATCGGCGCGGGGCCTGCCGGCCTCACAGCTGCGTACATGCTCACGAAGCGGGGTGTGACCTCGACGATCCTCGAAGCCGACACCATCGTCGGGGGCATCAGTCGCACGCCCGAGCGCGACGGTTGGCGCTTCGACATCGGCGGTCACCGCTTCTTCACCAAGGTGCAACCGGTCGAAGACCTGTGGTTCGAGATCCTCGGTGCCGACAACTTCCTTCGCCGGCCGCGGCTCAGCCGGATCTTCTATCGCGGCAAGTTCTACGACTATCCGATCTCAGCAATGAACGCGCTGCGCAACCTCGGGCCGATCGAGGCCGTGCGTTGCGTGCTGTCGTACCTCTGGGTTCGCGTGCGCCCACCGAAAGACAAGTCGACGCTCGAAGGCTTCGTCGCGTCGCGCTTCGGTTGGCGTCTCTACGAGCACTTCTTCAAGACCCAGAGCGAGAAGGTCTGGGGCGTGCCGTGCACCGAGATCCAGGCCGACTGGGGCGCGCAGCGCATCAAGAACCTGTCGCTCTTCCGCGCGGTATGGGAAGCGCTCAAGCCCAAGCGAGTGCGCAAGCGCGCCGACAAGTCCAAGCAGGTCACCAGCCTCATCGAGGAGTTCAACTACCCGAAGTTCGGCCCCGGGATGATGTGGGAGCGCTGCACCGAGCTCGTCACCGAGAAGGGCGCAACGCTCACGTTCGATGCTCGAGTCACAAAGGTGGAGCACGCCGACGGACGCGCCACCGCGGTCACCACCGTCACCGATGGGGTGGAGACTCGCCACGCCTGCACCGAGGTGATCTCGTCGATGCCGATCGGCGAGCTGCTCCGGGCGATGGACCCGCCCGCGCCATCCGAGGTGCTGGCCGCCGCCGACGGCCTGCGTTACCGCGACTTCATCACCGTCGCGCTCGTGGTCCCCGAGGCCGACGGCTTCCCCGACAACTGGATCTACATCAACGACCCGTCGGTCGAGGTGGGCCGGATCCAGAACTTCGGCAGCTGGTCGCCGTACATGGTGAAGGACGGGCGCACGTGCCTCGGCCTCGAGTTCTTCGTGAACGAGGGCGACCACATGTGGACGAAGGCCGACGCCGACCTGATCGAGCAGGGCAAGGCCGAGATGCACAAGATCGGTCTGCTTGGCGACCCGGCACGCGTGGAAGTTGGCTACGTGGTGCGCATGCCGAAGGCGTACCCGATGTACGACGTGGCCTACAAGGACAACGTCGACACGCTCGCGAAGTGGATCGCACAGCACGCGCCCAACGTGTACCCCGTCGGACGTAACGGGATGCACCGCTACAACAACCAGGACCACTCGATGTACACCGCGATGCTCTCGGTGGAGAACATCTTCGGCGCCGACCACGACGTGTGGTCAGTGAACGTCGACGAGGAGTACCACGAAGAGAAGACCGCGGCAGCGCCCCACCCCAATCAGTAATTTCCGTATTTGGGACTCAGGGTTGGACGTTCGACTGCACGCCTGAGCCATGGTGGATGACCATCTTCCACCGTTCGCCGTCGTGGGCGAACACGTTGGTTGCCACCACCGACGCGCCTGACAGGTCGACGTCCGACAAGCCGTCGCCGGCACCCTGGCTCTGGAGGATGTTCTCGTCGACAGTTACCCACGCCATTTGATCGGCGACGGCGACCGTCTCATCGGTGAGCACGAACTGGATGTAGGGCGTGTTCGCGAAGATCGTCTCCCACGACCCGACAACGCGCGCCCAGCCCTCCAGGCGAGGCCAACCGGGGTGCGTCACGCTGATGCGGTCGGAGTGCTCCCACACGTCGGACATGGCGTCGAGGTCACGTTCCTCGAACGCGGCATAGAACGCGGCGTTGGCCGCGCGCACGTCGTCGTCGGCGCTCACTGCTTGAAGCCGGCGAGCACCTGCTTCCAGCGATCGGGATCTGTCTGGTACGGCGCGTAGAACGAAAGCCGGTCGACGATGTCGCCGTAGCGAGCGAGCAGCGCCTTGGGTACGTCTTCGGGCTCTGCTGTAACCGCGAACGCGTCGAGCATGTCGTCGGTGATGAGCTCGCCCATCTCGACCCACTTGCCCTGCTTCGAGAGCAGGTTCAGCTCTTCCTGCGCCGCACCCCACCCGTGGAGCTCGAGCACGCCTCGGTAGGCGGGGGTGGAACCGTAGAAGGCGATCTGCTGCTTGGTGCCCTCGCGCGCACGCTCGAGCTCTTCGTCGTTCGTGCCGGTGACCACGAACAGCGGGCCCGAGATGTCGAAGTCGGCGCGCGTCTTGCCGGCCTTGGCGAAGCCGCGCTCGAGCGCAGGGATCGTGACTTCGCGCACGTACCGCTCGGTGGTGAAGCCGTGCAGGATGATCCCGTCGGCTACCTCGCCGGCGACCTCGGTCATCAGCTCACCTACTGCCGCGAGCTGGATCGAGGGCGGACCGAACGGGCTGGGACCCGGGTCGAAGAACGGCGTCATGAGGGTGTGCGTGTAGAACTCGCCCCGAAAGTCGAGCTTCTCGCCGTTGTTCCAGCAGGCCCAGATGGCGCGCATCGCAAGGACGAGCTCGCGCATGCGGGCGGCCGGGTGCGACCACGGCATCGAGAACCGCTTCTCGATGTGCGGCTTGATCTGACTTCCGAGTCCGAGCCGGAGGCGACCCTTCGAGAGCAGCTGGAGGTCGTGGCCGATGTTGGCCAACGTCATCGGGGTGCGCGCAAACGCCACCGCGATGGTGGTGCCGAGCTCGAGCCGCTCGGTGTGCTCGGCCGCGATCACCAGCGGCAGGAACGGATCGTGATTCGTCTCGGCGGTGAAGGCCCCGTCGTACCCCAACCCCTCGAGATCGTTGGCCACCTTGATGATGTCCGCGATCCCCGCCCCCGGGATCCCACTGTCAACCTTCATACTCTTCCTCTTTCTTTCTTCCTCACGAGATGCCGCAGCGTACCCAGGCCGGAGCGTACAAACGGGGGCCCGGAGGCCGGCGCGGACGCATTTGCGGCCGAAGCAAGCCTTCCCGCGCCGAAGGCGCCGCGAGCGCCGCGAGAGGCCGCACTGAGGGAGCGACGGTCCGCAGGGCCCCCGACAACGTCCGGCGAGTGTCAGGCGGTCCACGCGGGTGTCACACCCTGGGTTTATGTTGCGGACATGAGTCGTGAGCTGCCGTACTCCTTGTCGCCCAGTTCGATCGCGGCGTTCAAGGAGTGCCCGTTGGCGTTCCGGTTCTCGTACCTCGAGCGGCTCCCGGAGCCACCGTCGGCCCCCGCGTCCAAGGGCACGTTGGTGCACAAGGCGCTTGAGCTCCTCATGTGCCGGCCACCGGACGACCGCACGATCGATGCGGCCTTGGCCGACCTCGACCGGGCCCGCGCCGAGTTCACTACCGACCCGGAGTTCAGCCAGCTCGACCTGAGTGAGGAGGAGTGGGCGAAGTTCCACTCCGATGCCGATGCGCTGGTGCGCAAGTACTTCGAGCTCGAAGACCCCACCGCGGTGCGTCCGATCGGCCTCGAGCTCAAGCTCGAAGCGCGAGTGGGGAACGCCCGCTTGCGCGGCGTGATCGACCGGCTCGAGCTCGATGACGACGGCGAGCTCGTGATCACCGACTACAAGACCGGTGGCGTGCCGTCGGAACGCTTCGAGGGCAAGAGCTTGAGCGGCGTGCACATCTATGCGCTTCTCTGCGAGCAGATGCTCGGGCGCCGCCCCGCGCGCGTGCAGCTCTACTACCTCCAAAAGCCCGAGATGATCATCGCGGAAGCGAGCGATCAGACGGTGACCGGCGTCGAGCGGCGCACCACTGCGTTGTGGACCGCAATCGAGCGCGCGTGCACGCGCGACGACTTTCGCCCTCACCGCAGCCGGTTGTGCGACTGGTGCGCGTTCCAGGCGTACTGCCCGGAGTTCGGTGGCGATCCGGCGCGAGCGGTGGAGCTGCTCAACGTCGAGGCAGGCACCGACGCGGTTGTGGAGTCGGCACTGCCCATCTCCTGACCCTGGCCATCTCCTGACTTGAACATTCCTAACCTGGCCGTTCCCTCGTAGGCTTGGCGCCATGAGCGAGTTCGTCCAACGGGTACACGCGCTCGACGACGCCGTCGACACGTGGCTCGAGCGCTACCGGACCGAGCCGCTCGACCGGGTGTTCTACGGGCTCTCCAGCGCCGCCGACCACGGCATGTTGTGGCACGCGCTTGGCATCGTCCGCGGCGTTCGCCGCGGAGATCTCGGCTACGCAGTGCGCTTCAGCAAGATGTTGGGATACGAGTCCGCGCTCACGAATGGCGCGGTGAAGTCGCTGTTTCGCCGCGTGCGACCGCCCGAGCACTTCGCCAACGACGATCCGCTGCCCTACGGCATGCGCCGCCCAATCACGTCGTCGTTCCCGTCGGGGCATGCGGCGACCGCCTTCATGTGCGCGGTCCTCTTGTCCAAGGGCACGCGGGCTGCGCCCTTCTACTTCTCGCTCGCCGCGCTGGTGGCTTCGAGTCGCGTGTACACGCGCATGCACCATGCATCCGATGTCGCCGCCGGCGCGGCGCTCGGGCTCGTGCTCGGCAGCGCGGTCAAACGGAACTTCTGAATTGGCTTCTGACGGCGTCTCGGGCTCCCCGCGGTAGCCTCGATCGAGTCGGGAGGACGCCATGTCACGCGAGATCGCCGTCACATTCGATTACCGATGCCCGTTCGCGCGCAACGGCCACGAGGCCGTGGTCAACGCCGTACGAGCCAACGCCCTGCCTGATGTCGAGTGGCGCTACCAAGCGTTCTCGCTCGATCAGGTCCATGTTGAAGAAGGCGAACCTGCCGTGTGGGACCGCTCCCAGGAGGAATGGGGCACCGGCGTGCTCGCACTCCTGTTCGGCATCGCGGTGCGCGATCAGTTCCCAGAACAGTTCCTCGACACGCACATTGCGCTCTTCGCGGCTCGCCACGACCAGGGCAAGAAGATCGAGCAGGAAGACGTGCTGCGCGCGGTCATGGCATCTGTCGGTCTCGATCCCGACGCGGTCGCCGAAGAGGTTTGGAGCGGGCGGCCCCTCAAGACACTGGCCGCCGAACACACCGAGGCCGTCGACCGGTGGGGCGCCTTTGGTGTACCCACCTACCTCGAGGGCGAGACGGGCGCGTTCATCCGGTTCATGGAGCGCGGGCTGGTCGACGACCTGGTGCGCGCCGTCGACCTGTTGGGCTGGGACAACCTCAACGAGTTCAAGCGGCCCAAGATCGACCGCTAGAGATCACCCTCTCGGGTCGACTCCGCTCCGGCTCAACTACGAGGCGGCGGGCCGTCGAGCAGATCAGCGAGCGCCTCCATCCACTCGGCATGACCTGGATCACGCCACGCGGGATGCACACACTGCGTCGTCAGGTCCCACACGTAGAGGTGCAACGTCGGAGCATCGTCAGCAAGCTCGAGGAGCTCCCGGGCGCGCGGATGCGGCGGCGCATCGTCGATCAGATCCACCAGCGCCACGCACGCGAGCACGCGGCTGCGGCACCCAGGGCATGCCGACACCGTTGCCGCCTCGAAGCTCTCGGTGAGCGCAAGCAGCGACGCAGCTTCTTCGCCGTCGAGCACCACTTCCTCGCCGTTGTCATCCACGAATGCAAGCGATTCGGGAGGCATTGACATCGACCGTAGCCCTAGCCTGCTCGACACATGAGGGCAGTGACGATCGTCGACGGCGCCATCGAGTGGCGCGAGCACCCTGATCCCGTTCCTGGGCCCGACGAGCTGTTGGTGGCCGTACGCGCCGCGGGGCTCAATGGCGCCGACATGATGCAACGCCGGGGCCTCTACCCGGCACCGCCCGGCGTCGCGGTTGACATTCCGGGCCTCGAAGTCGCCGGCGAGGTCGTCGGGACTGGAGCGGGCGTCACGCGTTTCGCGGTCGGTGATCGCGTGATGGCCGTGGTTGCGGGCGGTGGCCAGGCCGAGCTCGCGATCGTGCACGAACGCCACGCGCTCCCGGTACCTCCCACCACACCGTGGGCCGAGGCTGGTGGGTTCCCCGAGGTGTTCACGACCGCGCACGACGCGCTCTTCACCCAGTGCAACCTCACCTTGGGTGACCGCGTCCTCGTCCACGGCGCAGCCGGAGGGGTTGGGATCGCCGGGGTGCAGATTGCCGCGCGCGCCGGCGCCACGGTGGTCGCAACCGTTCGCAACGCTGATCTGCGCGACTCGGTGGCCGACTTCGGTCGCTCGTGTGGCGCCGTCGAAGTCGTCGCACCTGAGAGCTACGGAGACCATGGCCCGTTCGATGTAGTGCTCGAGCTCGTAGGCGCGCCCAACCTCGCCGACGACGTCGACGCGCTCGCGATTGGCGGCCGCATCGCGGTGATCGGTGTGGGTGGCGGTGCGAGCGCCGAGCTGAACCTGCTCGCACTCATGGGCAAGCGCGGCCGTATCCACGGATCGACGCTGCGGGCACGTTCCCTCGAGGACAAGGCGTTTGCGGCCCGCGCCGTCGAGCATGCCGTGCTCCCGCTACTGGAGCGCGGAGAGGTGCAGGTTCCGGTCGCCGCCGAGATCCCGATGGCCGAGGCCGAGTCGGCCTACGACCGCTTCGCGGCGGGCGGCAAGCTGGGAAAGATCGTGCTCGTCACCTGATCCTGATTCTGATCCTGATCCAGCGCACTCACTTCATGATGAGCACGTTGATGTGCGTGCACGCGGTCACGGGGCACGTCGCACCTGGGAGCGGGCCGGGCGCACAGTCGGTTGTGAATGGTCGCTTGCGATCGAGACCGATGAGCCACACCACTCGCTGCGGGATCACGATCACCCCCGGGACAGTCGTGATGGGTGCCGAGGTCGACTCACCTTCGGGGAGGTTCTTCACCCACTCGACGATCCGGAGGTGGTGCACCTCGCTTTCCTTGAACACGAGCCGCAGACCACCGGGATAGGCAAGCTCCGGACGCGAAGGGAACGTGCTGAGCGAGATCGCCGGCGTCATCTCCACGTAGAGCACGGCCGTCGCCGCGTCGAAGCCCGCGGTGCTCGTGCTGACGTTCTTGCCGTCCGGCTTGACCAGACCGAACGGCGCCTTGCGGTACTCCACCGTGTAGCCGGGCGAGCACGTGCTCGCCGAGGTGTCGTCTTCAGCGCCAGTAGTTGTCGTGACGGGGGACTCGTCGTCGGTTGCGAAGGTGAACGACACCGTGTCGTAGCAAGCTGTCGAAAGCACGACCGGACTTGTCAGGTACTGGAGCACTACACCGGGGTTGGTCGCGCGCTTGTCGGTGCCGGCGACGATGTATTGGCACCCAGGGTCGTCTGCCGAGATGCCCGTCGGCTCGGTGGTCTCGCTCCCCTTCTTCGAGCCCTTCGCCGCCGTGTCGGACGAACCGCCGCCGCAAGCCGCGAGCGCGACGAGGCTGAAGGCGACCGTAACGGCGAAGACGCGGCGCATGTCAGCTGAAGTCGAGGTACACCCGTGGTGGGCCGTCGAGCACGCCGACGGTGAACGGTCGGGCGGTGTCGAGCCCGATCACCCATCGGAGCACTGCTTCGAAGTCTTCGATCCTGCGGACTTCCGCCACATGCGTGAGCCCCGTCGGGATGATCGACTCGGGGCCCGTGTACGAAGCGGTCGCGGCGGGATCGGTGAGGTCGAAGCCGGAAGCGTGTGGGAACACCACGACGAGAAAGGCGCTGCCTTGGATCGTGACGGGCATGCCCGACTCGCCAAACGAGAACGGCCCCGACTCATACTCGATGCGGTACTCGGGTGTTACCCCATTCCGGAACTCGAACGTGACGCGGTCAGAACACGGCTGGAGCCCGGTGCGCACATCGGTGAGCAGCGACACATCCATGACGGTGGAGCCGCCCGTCTTGGCGTCGGTGGTGGCATCGGTCGACGAGCACGGAACGCTGGTGGTGGTGGTCGGCTCATTCGTCGTGGTCGTCACGGAACCAGTACTCACGAACTTGGCGTCGCCAGAACACGCCACGAGGAGCGACATCGACATGACCACGACGACGAACGCCGTCGCACGAGGGGTTTGCCGCATGTCGACAGGTTAGGTGAGCGGGCGAGCGGATTTGCCCAACCTCGGGCGGACGCCCACAGCGAACCAGCGAGCGCGACCGGAACTAGGGCCGCACTACCATCGCCGCCGGTTCACTCTCTCCATCCCTTACTGCTTGTGCCATCGCAGCTTGTGTCATCCGGGAGGTTGCTCGTGCCAGCGTTGTCCGACAACGACGTGGTCATTGTGGAAGCGGTGCGCTCACCCCTCGGGCGTCGCAACGGTGGATTGGCAACCGTGCACCCCGCCGATCTCTTGGGCGCAGTGCAACGCGCCACGATCGATCGGACAGGCATCGATCCATCAACGGTGGGGCAGGTGATCGCCGGTTGTGTGAGCCAGACCGGTGAGCAGACCTTCGACATCGGACGCACCGCCTGGCTCGGCGCCGGGCTCCCGATCGGTGTCGCCGCGACCACGGTCGACGCGCAGTGCGGGTCGTCGCAGCAGGCAACGAACATGGCCGCGGCGTTCATCGCGGCCGGCGTCATCGACAGCGCGCTCGGGTGCGGCGTCGAGTCGATGTCGCGCATCCCACTCGGGATCGCCATGAAGCAAGGGCCCGGGCGACCGATCACGAAGTCGTACTTCGAGCTCTACGAGTACGCATCGCAGTTCGAGGCGGCCGAGCGCATCGCCGACAAGTGGGGTGTCACCCGCGCCGACTGCGACCAGCTCGGCTTCGAGTCGCAGTCTCGGGCTCAACGGGCATGGGACGAAGGTCGCTTCGAGCGAGAGGTGCTCCCGATCGACGCGCCAGATGTCGACGAGGAGGGCAAGCCGACCGGCACATCGCATGCCGTGACGCGCGACGAAGGGCTGCGCGACACGACCCTGGAGGGACTCGCAGGGCTCAAGCCAGTCGCACGCGAGGACGGCGTGCACACGGCGGGCACTTCTTCGCAG
>CAMDCC010000067.1 GCA_945889545.1 Bifidobacterium breve
CTCACTCGGGCACGCTCGCAAGGGGCTCGTCGATGTGCACGAGCAGATCATCGATCACACGCTCGCGCGCCGACGGGAGCGCGATGCGGGGATCATGAACCTGTTCGCCGATGCGGGGGCCGATGCGGTCGAGCTGGGCTTCGACCAAGACCGCGCGATCCCTTCCGAGGAGTACCCCAAGTCGCAACGCCTGGGATTCGAGAAAGAGATGCTCGGCCTCTATGTGAGCGAGCACCCGCTGCTTGGTGCTGAGGGTCGGCTCAAGCGCCATATCGAATGCACGCTGTCCGAGTTCAAGGAGCTTCGTGACGGCGAGATGCGAGTGGTCGGCGGCATCGTCACCACGCTCTCGCGCAAGTACACGCGCAAGGGCGACCTCATGGCCACCTTCGTACTCGAGGACCTCGGTGCCGCGCTCGAGGTGATGGTGTTCCCGCGCACCATGACCAACTTCGGCCACCTGCTCGAAGACGACGCCATCATCTGTGTGAAGGGCCGCAATGACCTGCGCGACGAACAACCGAAGATCATCGCGATGGAGATCACTCGTCCCGAGATCACGATGGACTATGAGACCGAGCCGGTGCGCCTGCGAACGCGCGTCACCGCCTTCACCGATGACCGGGTGCAGAAGCTCAAGGACATCCTCATCGAGCACCCCGGCGACAGTGCCGCCTTCGTGCACCTCGAAGGGGTGCAGCGCACCACCGTGATGCGGCTTGCCGACGAATACCGGGTCGAACCGAGCGCCGGCCTCTTCGCCGAGCTCCGAGTCTTGTTCGGCCCAGATTGCTTGCTGTAGCTATCCGTTCGACTTGCGGCCGACGACCTTGCCGACGTTGAAGGCTACGAAGCCGACGACGATGTAGCCGACGAGCGCGATCGCCGCGCGCGCCACGCTCAGGGCAGAGCCGAACAAGAGCCAGGCCAAGAGCGCCAGCACCAGGATCCCGCCGATCTTCGCGGTGACTGGGGTGGTCGGGCGTTCGAGATCGGCCATCCGCACAGCGTAGGGCCGACGAGCCTGTGATCCCGTCGTACCCAACCATTGGGTCGCTGCGCTAGGGCGTTGTGTGCCTCTGCCGGATGCTGCGACGCGGACGCTCCGCTCCCAAACTGTGGGTCGCTGCGCTAGGGCGTTGTGTGCCTCTGCCGGATGCTGCGACGCGGACGCTCCGCTCCCTGCCATGCTCTCCGCCATGCAGATTGGGGTGCTGGGTGCGACGGGACCCGCGGGCAAGGGGCTTGCGGCCCGGCTCGCGAGCGTCGGCCACGACGTGATCGCCGGATCGCGGGAGCACGAGCGGGCTGCGGCGGCGGTTGCGGCGCTCAGCGGTCGTTGGGCCGAGCGGGTCGCCACGCTGCGACCGGGCGGCAACGCCGAAGCCGCCGCCGCATCCGACCTGGTCATCGTTGCGACCACCTGGGAAGGCGCCATCGACACGACCCGCGAGCACGCCGCGCTGCTCGTGGACAAGGTCGTCATCTCCATGGCCAACGGCCTGGAGAAGACCGGCACCGAGTTCCGCCCGGTGCTGCCCGACGCAGGTTCGCTGGCTCAGGCCGTCCAACAGGCCGCCCCCCAAGCGCGCGTGGTCTCGGCCTTCCACCTGATCCCTGCGGCTGCGTTCGCCGCGCTTGACGTCGAGATGGAGAGCGACGTCGTCGTATGCGCCGACGACGACGACGCCCGCACGAGCGTCCTGGACCTCATCGTCGGAATCCCGATGCTGCGGGCCTTCGACGGCGGCTCGCTCGCCAATGCCGTCGGACTCGAAGCGTTCGCGTCCGTCCTGCTCACGGTGAACCTGCGGCACAAGGGCAAGGGCACGCTCCGCCTGCTCGGCGTCGATGGCTACGGAGCCGGCAAAGAATGACGATGCGCCCAGGGAAGATGCGGCTGTTCGATACTGCGCAGCGTTCCGTCGTGCCCTTCGAACCCGGCGACGTCGTGCGCATGTACGTCTGCGGCATCACGCCGTACGACTCGACCCACCTCGGGCACGCGGCCACGTATCTGGCCTACGACCTGCTCATTCGACGCCTCGAAGATCTCGGGCATGAAGTGCAGATGGTGCGCAACGTCACCGATGTCGACGATTCGATCCTTCCGAAGGCGCGCGAGCTGGGCGTTCCATATCTGGAGCTCGCCGCCTCGGAGCTTGCCCGGTTCCAGGCCGACATGGCCGCTCTGGGGATGCGCCCACCGATGGCCGAGCCGCGGGCCACGGAGTCGATCGACGGCATGATCGAGCTGATCAACTCGCTGCTCGAGTCAGAGCATGCATACCTCACGCATGGCACGGTGTTCTTCGACATCTCGACGTTCCCGGCCTTCGGCGACCTCTCGCACTACGGCCGCGATCACATGGTCAAGCTGGCGCGTGCGCGAGGTGGCAACCCCGACGACCCCCATCGTCGTGATCCGCTCGACTTCGTGCTTTGGCAGCCGTCGTTGGCCGACGAGCCGGCATGGCGTGCGCCGTTTGGTGTCGGCCGACCGGGTTGGCATGTGGAGTGCTCGGTGATGGCGATGCATGCACTCGGGCCGACACTCGATCTGCACGGTGGCGGGACCGACCTGATCTTCCCGCATCACGAATGTGAGATCGCCCAGAGCGAGAGCGTCACCGGCAAGCCGTTTGTGCGCCACTGGATGCACTCGGCCATGGTGAGCTACGAGGGCGAGAAGATGAGCAAGTCGCTCGGCAACCTCGTGTTCGTGAGCGATCTGTTGGAGCACGCCGACCCGCGTGCAATCCGGCTTGCGCTCATGCGGCACCACTATCGGGCTGGCTTTGAGTGGCACGACACCGATCTCGACGAGGGCACTGCGCTCCTGCACCGCCTGGTGGGCGGCGCGAAATGTGCATCGGGAGCCGATCCGGCGCCGTTTGCAGCGCGTGTGCGCGATGCGCTCGACACCGATCTCGATGCGCCCCGCGCGCTCGAAGCACTCGACGACCTGGCCAGCGCGATCCTCTCGGGTGGCGACGACACGTCGGCGCCGGGTGTGCTGCGAGACCTTGGCGCGCTGCTCGGCATCGATTTGAGCGTGCCGGTCACGTAACTGTTCGCGGGTTTGGCGAAGCCCGCTAGTACCGTCGTTGTGGACATGGCTGACATCACCATCACGCTGCCCGACGGGTCGACGCGGGATGTACCGAAGGGCACGACCGCCGGTGAGGTCGCGGCTTCGATCGGACGGGGATTGGCCAAGGCTGCGCTGGCGGCGACGGTTGACGGCGAGGTGATCGATCTCGACCGGCCGATCGAGCACGACGCCAGCATCGCGATCGTCACGCCCGACACGCCGGCTGGTCGTGAGGTGTTACGGCATTCCACGGCTCATGTTCTGGCACAGGCGGTCACCGATCTGTACCCAGGAGCCAAGTACGCGATCGGGCCTGCCATCGAAGACGGCTTCTATTACGACTTCGAGCTCCCCGACGACGCACGGTTCAGCGATGAGGCTCTAGGTCGCGTCGAAGCGCGGATGCGCGAGATCGTCAAAGCCGACCAGCCTTTCGAGCGGTCCGAGGTCGGCCGCGACGAGGGACTCGCGCAGTTCGCGGATCAGCCGTACAAGCGAGACATCATCGAGAAGGTCGACGCTTCGGAGATTGGGGCGTCGGAAGTAGGGGAGGGGACGGTCGTCTCGCTCTATCGCAATCGCCGAAACCCGACTGGGGGCGACGGTGGCGACGCGTTCGTGGACCTCTGCCGTGGTCCGCACGTGCCGTCGACCAAGAGGCTCGGCGCGTTCAAGCTCACGAAGGTGGCCGGCGCGTACTGGCGCGGCGACGAGCACGGACCGATGCTCCAGCGCATCTACGGCACGGCCTGGGAGTCGAAGCAGGCGCTCGAGGAGCACCTCCATCGCCTGGTTGAGGCCGAGAAGCGTGACCACCGTCGGCTCGGTGCCGAGCTCGACCTGTTCTCGTTCCCGGAAGAGATCGGCTCCGGGCTCGCGGTCTTCCATCCCAAGGGCGCGCTCGTGCGCAAGATCATGGAGGACTACTCGCGCCAGCGCCACGAAGCCGGCGGGTACTCGTTCGTGAACTCTCCGCACATCACGAAGTCGAACCTCTTCGAGACGTCAGGCCACCTTGATTGGTTCGCGGACGGCATGTTCCCACCGATGACGCTCGACGAAGGCGGTGGTGGCGTGGGAACGAAGTACTACCTGAAGCCGATGAACTGCCCGTTCCACATCCTCATCTTCCGTAGTCGTCAGCGTTCGTACCGTGAGCTCCCGCTCCGCATGTTCGAGTTCGGAACTGTGTACCGCTACGAGAAGTCGGGCGTCGTGCACGGGCTCACGCGCGTGCGAGGCATGACCCAGGACGACGCGCACATCTTCTGCTCGAAGGAAGAGATGGCTGGCGAGCTGCACTCGCTGCTCATCTTCGTGCTCGAGCTGTTGCGCGACTACGGGCTGAACGACTTCTACCTCGAGCTGTCCACGAAGCCCCCCGGCAAGGGCGTTGGTACCGACGAGGAGTGGGAAGAGGCCACCGACGCGCTGCGTGCCGCAGCGCAGGCGATGGGCCTCGAACTCACGCTCGATGAGGGTGGCGGCGCGTTCTACGGCCCGAAGATCTCTGTACAAGCTCGCGACGCGATCGGGCGTACGTGGCAGCTCTCGACCATCCAGGTCGACTTCCAACTCCCGCAGCGTTTCGACATCGAGTACGTGGGCGCCGACAACGAGCGCCATCAGCCGATCATGATCCACCGCGCGCTCTTCGGCGCGATCGAGCGATTCTTCGCGATCCTCCTCGAGCACTATGCGGGCGCGTTCCCCATGTGGTTGGCGCCCGTGCAGGTGACGGTGCTGCCGGTCGCCGATCGTCACGACGAGTACGCGGTGCAGATCACCGATCGTCTCCGGTCGCAAGGCTTCCGGACCGAGATGCACGATGCTCACACCGACACGCTTGGGGCCCGCATTCGCGACGCGAAGATGCAGAAGGTGCCGTACGTGCTTGTCGTGGGGGACGACGACATCGAGCACGGCACGGTCGGAGTGAACGAGCGTGGATCCGACGAGCCGCGGCGCGGCGTGCCCGTCGCCGAGCTCGTCGACCAGCTCACGACAGCAGCAGCTGCGCGAGCGTGACGCTCGAACGGCTCTGGGCTGGGTGGCGCTCCGAGTACGTGGGGAGCGTCGGTGCCGAGGACGACGGCGGCGAGTGTCTCTTCTGCGGACTCGCCGCTTCACCCGACGACGAGGCGCTGGTGGTGGCTCGGGGTGCGGGAGTGTTCGCGGTGCTGAACCTCTACCCGTACACGTCGGGGCACCTCATGGTCGCGCCCGTGGAGCATGGTGCCGATCTCGAGGCGTTGACGCCGGATGTTGCGGGTGCGCTGATGGAGATGACGCAGCACGCGGCAGCCGCGATCAAGGCCGCGTACACGCCCGATGGTTTGAACATCGGGATGAACCTCGGGCGCGCGGCCGGTGCCGGGGTCCCAGGCCACCTCCACATGCATGTGGTGCCCCGTTGGGCGGGCGACACCAACTTCATGACCACGACGGCCGAAGTGCGCGTCCTGCCGGAATCGTTGCCCGTCACGCTCGATCGGCTCCGCATGGCCTGGCAGGAATAGCGTCGCCGTCAATGCCGCAAGACGACACGGGCGACACCCTTCCTGAGGATCTCGACGTCACCGCGTATGTGGGGCCGTACGTGTTCCCCGACATCCGCCGCCGCCGCATTGCCGGTGCGCTGCACGCGTTGAGCGCAGTGATCGCGCTGGCCGCGGGGTTGGCGAGCGACAACTCGGGCCTCGTGATCGCGGGAGTGCTCCTTGGGGCGATCGCGGGTTACCACGTCCTCGCCGGGTGGCACGTCGAACTCGATCAGACGGCTGCGTTGGCCGCGGCGAGTCGGGCGGTGGGGTTCCCGGTCGGTCACGCCTCGGCCCAGCTCGGGTGGCGCGGACTGCGCTCGCGGCCGTCGTGGCGCATCCTGCTCTATTCAGCCGACGCGCCGCCCACCCAGCGCGGCCTCGTAGAGGTCGACGCGGTCGACGGCAAGATCCTCGGTCAGTACGCCGAGGACAACCCCGAGGACTGGTCGCAGTACGGCATCACCGAGTAGCTACGCCGAAGCGGGCCTTGTAGCTACTTCGAAACGGCCTGGGTGGCTGCAACCTTGTCGACGAGGTGCGAGGGCAGTGGGTCGTAGTGGGAGTGCGTGATCGTGAAGCGGCCGCGCCCGTGGGTGATCGAGCGCAGGTCGATGGCGTAGCGAAGCACCTCGGACGTGGGAGCGAAGGCGACGACCTCTACTTCACCGTTGCCGACCGCACTCGAACCCTGGATCCGTCCCCGCTTGGAGTTCAGATCGCCCATGAGGTCGCCCTGGTACGTCTCTGGGGCCGTCACGACGAGCTCGCTCACAGGTTCCAGCAGGATCGGTGACGCCTGGGCGATCGCTTCCTTGAAACCGATCGAACCCGCCATCTTGAAGCTCATCTCCGACGAGTCAACCGAGTGGTACTTCCCGTCGAAGCAGGTGACGCGCACGTCGACGACCGGGAAGCCGTGCAGCCCGCCACCCGACATCGTCTCCGCGATGCCCTTTTCGACCGCGGGGATGAACTGGCGGGGGATTGCGCCGCCGACGATCTTGTCGACGAACTCGAAGCCGCTGCCACGGTCCAATGGCTCCACGCGGATGAACGCGATGCCGAACTGTCCGTGTCCGCCAGTCTGCTTCTTGTACTTGCCCTCGGCTTCGGCCGCGGCGGTGATGGTCTCGCGGTAGGCGACCTTGACGTCTTCGGTCAAGACCTCGACACCGAACTTCCGCGACAGCTTTTCGAGCGCGATGCCCAGATGCGTCTCGCCCATCCCCCAGAGGAGCGTCTGGTGCGTCTCGGCGTTGCGGTCGAGGCGCAGCGCCGGGTCCTCGTCCTGGAGCCGGTGGAGCGCGTTGGCGAGCTTGTCCTCGTCGCCCTTGTTCTTCGCCTTGATCGCGACCGCGAGCGTCGGCTCTGGCGGGGAGAGTGGCTCGACGGTGATGTCGGCACCGCGCGTGGCGAGCACGTCGCCGGTGGTCGTGTCGGACAGCTTCGCAACCGCAGCAATGTCGCCGGCTGCGACCGAGGTGACGGCGTGGTGGTCCTTGCCGCGCATCGTCGAGACCTGGTGGAAACGCTCTTCGCTCATGGTGCGGCCGTTGAGCAACATCGCGTCCTGGTTCACGGTCCCTTGGAGCACCTTGAAGAGGTTCACGCGCCCCACGTAGGGGTCGACGATGGTCTTGAAGACGAACACGGCAGGAGGTCCGTCGCTCGCGTCCGGCTCTGGGCCCTCTTCGGCGACGAAGTGCGCCAGCCGGTCCACGCCGATCAGCTTCGTCGCGCTCCCACAGAGGACGGGGAAGACGCTGCCTTCGGCGATGCCCTTGGCGAGCGCGTGCTCGAGCTCGGTGGTCGAGAGCCGCTCGTCGGCGAGGTAACGCTCGGTGAGGTCGTCGTCGGCAACAACGATGCCTTCCACCAGCGCGTCGCGTATCGCGTGCTCTTCGGTCGCCATGTCGTCGGGCACCGCCGTTGTCTTGCCCGTCCCGTTCCCGTTCTCGTACACGATCGCTTCGTCGGCGAGCAGATCAACGACACCGCGGAACGCCGCCTCCTCACCGATCGGGAGCTCGAGGGGCGCAACGCCGGCGCCGAACCGTTCCTTGAGCTGTTCCAGCGTGCGCTGGAACGAAGCCCGCTCACGGTCGAGCTTGTTCACGAAGATCGCTCGAGGCATGTTCCGCTCCTCGGCCAGCTTCCATGCCGTCTCGGTCTGCACCTCCACGCCTTCGACTGCGGACACCACGAACACCGCGAGATCCGCTGCTCGCAGCGCGGCCGCCACGTCGCCGACGAAATCGGCGTAGCCAGGTGTGTCGATCACGTTGATCTTGTGGCCCTGATACTCGAGCGGAGCGAGGGCGAGTGACACCGAGATCGCGCGTTTCTGCTCTTCGGGGTCGAAGTCGCCGACGGTCGTGCCGTCTTCGACGCGCCCCATGCGCGGGATCGCGCCATTCACGAAGAGCAGAGCTTCGGTCAGGGTGGTCTTTCCAGCGCCACCGTGGCCGACGAGTGCGACGTTGTGGATCTTCGTCACGGGTCGTCCCCCTCGCTGCGATTCGCGCCGGAGTCTATGAGCGCTTCTCGCAGAGTGCTCCTGGCGTCGCTCCCGCACAAGAGCGCCCGCACAAGAGCGCCCGCACAAGAGCGAAGGCACCACAGGCCCAATGGGCCTCCCTGGTACCCTCGCAACTCCACCCTTCGGCAAGCCGACTGGGTGCTCGGCAGGCCCACCGGGTGGTCGACACGCCCACTGGTCGAAAGGTCTTGTGCCCATGCTCGACGGACGTTGGCGCTCAAAGGTTGAGCGTGCCCTCGATCCCGTCGGTCGGGCACTTCACAAGATCGGCGTCTCCGCGGATGTCCTCACCGTCATCGGACTCCTCGCGGCGGTCGCGACCGCGGGCCTGATCGCCAACGGCAACCTTGCGCTCGCGGTCGTGGGTGTGCTCTTCAGCGGACTTCCTGACCTTCTCGACGGATCGGTTGCCCGGCACAGCGGCACTGCTGGTGCCCGCGGGGCGTTCCTCGATTCGGTGTGCGATCGGGTCGCCGACGCGGTGTTGCTCGCCGGCGTCGCGTGGCACGTTACCGACGAGGGAGCGGGTGCACCTGTCCTCGTGCTCGGCGTCGTGGCGCTCTCGATGCTCGTGTCGTACGAGCGAGCCAAAGCTGAGGCCCTCGGATTCTCGGCCCGTGGCGGCCTCATCGAGCGCGCGGAGCGACTCGTGCTGCTCGGTGTCGGACTCGCGTTCGACATCCTCATCCCTGTCCTCTGGATCATGCTTGCGCTCACTGCAGTCACGGCGATCCACCGGTTCGCGATGGTCTGGCGACAAGCCAGTCCCACACAACGCGACACGGTGTCGGGCCGTATGCGGACGCGCTTCGTGCGGAGCCACCGTGCTCGGCGCTCCCGGCCGCGCCGCGTATCTCGCGTATCGCGCTGGCGCTGACGTCGCGCGGGTCCTCCCGCCGACGCTCGGACGGTCCTTGGCGCGAACCGCGTCGCGCGCGCTGCCCGTGCTCTGGGCCACGCGACGCCGGCAAGTGGAGCGGAACCTCCAGCGCGCTTCCCGCGGACAGCCCGGCGGACCGTTAGAAGGCGACGAGCTGCGCAGGGCCACACGCCGAGTGTTCGACAATTACGGCCGATACTGGCATGAGCTGTTTCGGCTTCGTCGTGGTGATGACGCAATCGAGGCTGACACCGACTCGGAGGGCTACCAGCACATCGCCGACCCGCAGGCGGCCGGACACGGCGTGATCCTGGCGCTCCCGCACCTCGGGAACTGGGACGCCGCGGGCGCCTGGTTGTCGGGCAGGGGGCACCGAATGACTGTGGTGGCTGAGCCGCTCGAACCGCCCGAGCTCTTCGAGTGGTTCGCCGCGCAACGTCGGGCGCTCGGCATGGAGGTGGTCCCGCTCGGCGCCGGTGCCGCGACCGCGGTGCTGCGGGCACTCGGTGAGGGGCAGATCGCTGCGCTCGTATGTGATCGGGATCTCGCGGGCGACGGCGTGCCGGTGGACCTCTTCGGAGAGTCAACGAAGATGCCGGGCGGCCCCGCCCTGCTCGCGCTGCGGTCGGGCGCGCCGCTCGTGCCCGTCGGAATCTACTTTCGACCGAGCTCACGACGCTTCATCAACATCCTCGAGCCGGTACCCGCCGAGCGGCGCGGGAGCCTGCGCGACGATGTGCAGCGCGTGACCCAGGACCTCGCGTGTCGGTTCGAGGAGCTCATCGCCGCGGCACCCGACCAGTGGCTCATGATGCAACCCGTGTGGCCAGTAGACATGCCGAACCGATCGTGACAGGACCGCTCATGATTCGGGAGCCGCGGCCACTTCGGGTCGCGCTGATCTGCCCGTACTCGCTGTCGGTGTTCGGCGGCGTGCAGATCCAGGTGCTCGGACTCGCTCACGCGCTGCGCACCATCGGCGTCGATGCGCGCATCCTCGCTCCGTCCGACGGTCCACCGCCGGGACCGGGGATCATGAGCGTCGGTCCGACCTTCAAGTTCCCGTCGAATGGCTCGGTCGCTCCGATCACAGGCGGCCGCGCGGTGATGCATCGCACGCTGGAGGCATTGCGATCGTTCGCACCCGATGTGCTCCATCTCCATGAGCCGATGTCGGTCGGTCCGGGCCACGCCGCGCTCCTCGGCACCGAGATCCCCGCGGTCGGCACCTTTCATGCCGCATTTCCTGGTCGCAACGCCTGGTACGAAGCGCTGCGGGTCCCGTTGAAGCGACTCATCGTTCGGCTGGCAGTGCGTACGGCGGTGTCGGAGGAGGCGCAGCGCAACTTCGAGTCGACCTTCGGCCTGCCCTGCGAGATCCTTCCCAACGGCGTGGACGTGGACGCATTCGCTAGTGCTGAGCCGTGGCCGAGCGAGCGTCCGGCGATCTGCTTCGTCGGGCGCCATGAGCCCCGCAAAGGAGTGGCTGTGCTCCTCGACGCGTTCGCCGGGCTGGCTAGCGAGACCGAGGCCGTGCTCTGGATCGGGGGCGAAGGCCCTGAGACCGCCATCCTGAAGAGCAGGGCGCCGAAGGGCCGCAGTGGGGACGCGGTGGAGTGGCTCGGAGTGCTCTCCGAGCAGGAGAAGGCCCGGAGGCTGCGCGGCGCGACGATCGCGTGCTTTCCATCGATCGAGGGGGAGTCGTTCGGCGTCGTGCTGCTGGAGGCGATGGCGGCCGGGGCGATGGTGGTGGCGTCGGACCTCACCGGATACCGCGATGTCGCCCGAGCGGACCGCGAGGTGCTGCTCGTCCCCCCGGACGATTCGGGTGCGCTCCGGGGCGCTCTCTCGCTCGCGCTCCGCGACCAGGGGCTGCGTGAACGGCTCGTGGCCGCAGGTTCGGCCCGAGCCGCCGAGTTCGCGATGTCACGGCTCGCCGAGGCGTTTGTCGACCGCTACGAGGCCGCCATTCGCACCGCCCCTGCCGTCCGGACCACCTAGATCTCGGTCGCGCTCGCTGGTCCGCTGGGTTCCCGCGCTTCTGTCCTCAGGCTCCGCTCGCCAGCTGCGAAGCCGAGGGAACGAGGCTGCATCTCCGCCTCTATGATGCGGACGTTCGTTCATTGGTTGAACTCTCCGAGAGGGCATGCTCATGACCGCCGTGTGGGTGATCGTCGGAGTCATCGTCGTACTGCTGCTGCTCGTCGCAGTCATCTACAACAGCCTCATCCGGTCGCGAAACCGCGTCGACAACTCGTGGTCGCAGATCGACGTGCAGCTCAAGCGCCGGTACGACCTGATCCCCAACCTGGTCGAGACGGTCAAGGGCTACGCCGCGCACGAGAAGCAGACCCTCGAAGCGGTCACCGCCGCACGCGCGGGAGCCATCAACGCGCAGAAGAGTGGCAACGTCCAGGATCAGGCCCAGGCCGAGAACATGCTCAGTGGTGCGCTCAAGAGCCTGTTCGCAGTCTCCGAGGCCTACCCCGACCTCAAGGCCAACCAGAACTTTCTGCAGCTCCAAGAGGAGCTCACGTCGACCGAGGACCGCATCGCGTACGCGCGGCAGTTCTACAACGACAGCGTTCTCAACTACAACAACTCGATCCAGGTGTTCCCCAAGAACATCCTGGCCGGGATGTTCAACTTCGAGAAGCGCGAGTTCTTCGAGGGCGAGGCGGAGGCGCAGGGTCCGGTCAAGGTCGAGTTCTAACCCGACCTCCCGGTCCCTATGAGCGAGACAACGCAGCAACCCCTCGCGCGCACCGACTTCCATCGCGAGATCCGCCGGAACAAGTGGCGGACCGCGGTGATCCTCGTCGCGTTCGCCCTCCTCATCGTGTTGGTCGGCGTTGCGTTCGATCTGTTGCTCGGCTTCGGCATCGCCGGTGTAGCAATCGCCTTCGTGGTTGCGATCGTCATGGCGTTCTTCTCGTACTTCTCC
>CAMDCC010000068.1 GCA_945889545.1 Bifidobacterium breve
ACGCGCGGAGTAACTACTTCCCAACCTTCGCCAGCACGTCGCGGCTGGTGAGGATGAGCAGGTCTTCCCCGTCGATCGTGATCTCGGTGCCGCCGTACTTGGAGTACACGACGGTGTCGCCCGCCTTGAGATCCATCGGGATGATCTCACCCGACTGCTCGGCGCGGCGCCCCGGACCAACGGCCAGGACTTCACCCTGCTGGGGCTTTTCCTTGGCGGTGTCGGGGATGACCAACCCGCTGACGGTCATCTCTTCGGGCTCACTCGACCGGACCACGATGCGGTCCTCCAGCGGCTGCAACTTCATACGAACGCCTCCTGCGGCATGTCTTGGCTTCGAATCTGGCACTCACAAGGGGCGAGTGCTAACGCCAAGATAGACGGGTATCCCGGTTCCGGCAAATGGGTCCGGCACATGGGCCCGGCACATGGGCCTACGTGATGGAGAGACTGGGCTGGACCCCGGCGTCGAGTGGCGTGGGGCCATCGGACTGGAGCCGCCACCAGGCGGTCGCTGCGATCATGGCGGCGTTGTCGGTACAGAGATCCAGCGGCGGCAGGAAAGCGGCGCGGCCAGTCGCCTCGGCCACCTCGGCCACGCGAGCCCGCAGACGGGAGTTGGCCGCCACGCCGCCACCGAGCACCAGCGTGGAGGCGCCGGCCTCGTCGGCCGCGCGCACAAGCTTGTCGACGAGCTGATCCACGACTGCTTCCTGGAACGACGCCGCCACGTCGGCGATCGCGCCGCCGGGGTCGCGACGGCGGTGCTGCACGACGGCGGTCTTGAGGCCGGAGAACGAGAAGTCGGGCTCGCCGGGCATGGCCCGAGGAAAGGCGATGGCCGCGGGATCGCCGTCGCGGGCAAGACGGTCGATGAGCGGGCCGCCGGGATACCCGAGCCCGAGGTGGCGCGCCACCTTGTCGAACGCCTCACCCGCGGCATCGTCGACCGTCTGGCCCACGACTCGCAGGTTCCCGTGCCCTTCGAAGATCACCACCAATGTGTGACCACCGGAGGCAACGAGCACCGCGAGGGGCGGTTCGAGATCGGGTTGCTCGAGCCACGCGGCGTAGCAATGCGCTTCGAGGTGGTTCACGCCTACATAGGGAAGATCCGCGACGAGCGCGAGTGCCTTGGCCGCGCTCACACCCACGAGCAACGCGCCGGCCAAGCCCGGACCGCACGTCGCGGCGATCGCGGTGAGCTCGCCGAGCTCCACGCCCGCTTCACCGAGCGCATCCGCGATGACCGGGCCGACGAGCTCCACGTGCGCGCGACTCGCGATCTCGGGCACCACACCACCGAAGCGCGCGTGCAGATCGACCTGACTCGACACCACCGACGACAGGATCTCCGTGCCGTGCGCGACGACCGCAGCCGCGGTCTCGTCGCACGATGTCTCGAGCGCCAGGATCGCCCCTCCCTTGCTGGCGCCAAGACCTACCAACGCCGGGGCTCTTCGTAGACCGTCTCTCCTGGAATTGAGCGCTCGATGCTGCCGAGCAGCGCGGAGTACTCGGGCGCGTCGACCGCGTGCACCCACATCACCAGCGCGTCTTCGGCTTGCTCGGACGAACTCCCCGCCTCCTGGTAGTAGTTCTTGCGCACACCCACTGGAGCGAAGCCGAACCGGCGATAGAGGTGTTGCGCCGCAAGGTTCCCAAGTCGTACTTCGAGGGTGAGGTTCAGTGCGTCGCGCGCGAGCGCCTCACGGACGAGGGCGACCATCAGCCGCGTGCCCAACTTGTGGCGCTGCAAACTGGGGTCGATAGCGATCGTCGTGATGTGGCCGTCTTCGGCCGTCATCATGAGCCCGGCGTACCCCACCACGTCGCGTCCGACCCGCGCCACGAAGTACGAACGGGTCGCCCGCAGCGCGAGCTCGGAGAGGAACAACGAGTGGCTCCACGGCCGCGGGTACACCTGCTGCTCGATGCGCAGCACCGAGCGCACATGGCGCCGGCGCATCGCCGCGATCTCGACGGTGAGGGGCTCGGTGATCATGGGTGCCTAGAAATCATGGGCGTCTAGTAATCATGGGTGATTCGTCACCGGGGCGTCTGCCAGTGAAGCTCGGCGTCACTCTCGCGCAGATACATGGGATGCACGTCCCAGGGTTGCACGAACTCCTCCCGCTCGACCCTCCCGGCGGCGAGCTGCACCAGGGCAGTCACGCTCGGGAACCCGAACTCGGGTCCGGCGATCTCCGACCGATCGAGCCCCGCGAACTGCTCCCGGTATCGGCTCACGCCGTCGCCGGCGAGGAGCACGTGCTCACTCCCAGCTTCAAGGTCGGCGATGAGGTCTTCGACCGACCCGACCGTGTAGTCGCCTTCGCGCTGCACGCCACCCGGCACCACTCGGTAGCGCGCCGAGAAGACCTCGCGCCGACGAGCGTCGATCACCGGCACCACCAGCGCGTGCGCGCGACCTCCGTTCCCATCAAGTAGTGGCGTGGCGATCAGATCGAGGCTCGAGACGGCGACGACCGGGATGCGGAGCGCTTGGGCCATCACCTTGGCGGTGGTGACGCCGACCCGAAGGCCGGTGAACAACCCTGGACCGATCCCCACTGCGATGGCCGAGAGCTGGTCGAGGCGCACGCCCGACTCGTTGCACACGTGCTGGATGGCCGGCGCGAGCTGCTCCGCGTGACGGCGGTCGCCCGCGATCCGCACTTCGGCGAGGACGGTGCCGCCGTTGGCGGAGCCTCCAATCGCCACGCCGACCTGTGGCGTCGCAGTGTCCATCCCCAGTATGAACATCAGGCGTCCAGGAGCGCCGCGACCGCGTCGGCACGCGCCGTCCACCTCGGCCCGGCGATAGTGAAGTGCATGGTCCGGTCGAAATCCGTGTCGTCGACGAGTTCGCTCTCCACCAGTCCTATCTCAACAAGAAGATGATCGGCGGGAAGAAGACCCGCGACCGCGTCGCCCCATTCGACCACGGTCACTGCTTCGTCGGCAGCGAGATCCTCGAGTCCGAGATCGAGCAGCTCCTGCGCGTGATCGAGGCGATACACGTCGACGTGCAACATGCGGACTTCTTGCAGCACTGGCCGGATGCCGGAGTACTCGCGCACGATCGTGAACGTGGGGCTGACGACGGTCTCTTCGATGCCGAGACCCTCGGCGATGCCCTTGGCGAACTCCGTCTTGCCTGCGCCGAGCTGGCCGGCAAGCAGCACCACGTCGCCCGGTTGCAGGATGCCGGCAAGCTCGCGACCGATGGCGCGCGTCTCGTTCGGCGAATGCGTGACCAGCGTTGAGTCGGGACTCACTGGCTACGAGCCAGCGCGCGCTTGGCCACCACGAAGTCGGCGCGCGACTGGGCCAACGCCGCACCGCCGTTGCGAAGCACTGCTGAGGGGTGCAGTGTCGGCACGAGCGTGAGGGGGGTGCCTGCGACCTCGACCGCGAACTCTTGCCCACGCAACTTGGTGATCCCCTCCTTGGTATCGAGCAGCAACTTCGTGGCGAAGTTGCCGAGCGTCATGATCACCTTCGGCGCCAGGAAGCCGAGCTGCGCTTCGAGGTACGGGCGGCACGCGGCAATCTCCTCGGGTTGCGGATCGCGGTTCCCGGGCGGCCGACACTTCACGACGTTGGCGATGTACACCTCGTCACGCGTCATGCCGATGCCGTCGATCAGTCGGGTGAGCAGCTGCCCCGCGCGCCCGACAAACGGGATGCCCTGCTTGTCTTCCTCGGCGCCCGGCCCTTCACCCACGAACACGAGGTCGGCGTCGAGTGCGCCGGCACCGAACACCACCTGCGTTCGGCCCTGCTCGGCCAACGGACACTTCGTGCACGCGAGCGCATCCCGCTCGAGGTCTTGCCAGGATTCCCAGGCTGACGTCCAGGCTTGGGGTTCTTGGAGCATGACCTCAAGTCTGCCGGACGGCGTTGCGCACTGCCTCAGCCACCACATTGGTAGCAACCACACGGAGACGATCAATGCCGGCGGGTGCGTCCAAGGCCCGCGTGCCGGTGGACAATGCGATGACGAGGTCGCCGTCGAAGCGGGTGTGCGATGGGTGGATCGCCTGCGCCAGCCCGTGATGCCCGCTCTCCGCCAGCAGTCGGCACTCCAACTTCGTGAGTCGAGCATCGGTAGCGAGGACGACCAGGGTCGTGTTCTCAACTGGGCTCAAGTCCTCGAAAAGGCTTGCATCGGGGAAGGCACCGACTTCCTCCGGTGCCGTGGAACCGGCGAGGATCGTGCCGTCGGCGGCGACCACGTCGCCGACCGCGTTGACGACCGCGATTGCCAGGATCCCGGTGCCCGTGGCCACCCCCAGTCCACCGGCGACCGCGTGCTCAGCGCCGCGCCACTTGCCGATTGTCGCGCCCGTCCCCGCGCCAACTCTTCCTGATGCCAGGACTGCGTCAGCGGGTTGGGCTGCGTCGGCGGATTGGGCAGCTTCGACGGCAAGGCGTCCTTGCACCGCGCCGGGAGGTTCGTGATCGGGGGTTTCAAGGGGAGCCAAGTCGTAGATCGCTGCAGTCGGCACGATGGGTACGGGTCCGCCGCGAGTGGGATAGCCGCGGCCACGTTCAGCGAGCCATGCCATCACACCGTCGGCGGTGGCGAGCCCGAAGGCCGAACCACCGGTGAGCACCACCGCGTCGACATGCTCGACCGTGCGCATGGGGTCGAGGAGCGCGGTCTCGCGCGTGGCGGGCGCGCCGCCGCGAACTTCGCACGAACCAACAGTGTCGGGCGGACACAGCACCACAGTCACGCCGGTTCCGTCTCCGGTCCAGTGGCCCAGCTGAATGCCAAGCGGGCCTGGAATTCCGGTGCTCACACCGCGGCCGCGTCGGGCTTGAAGTCAGGAAGTGCCAGACCGACTTCGCGGGCGAACTCCAGCAGCAGGTCGTCGAGTGCCTCGGTGCGCTCCAACATGATCATGTGACCGGCGCGCTCCAACAGCACGAGCCGCGCACCAGGTATGAGGCGCGCCATGCGTCGCGACTCCGCCGGCGGCGTGAGCAGATCGGCCGTGCCGCCAATCACCAGGGTGGGCACGTCAATGCGGGAGAGATCGGGCGTGAGGTCTATGCCGATCAACATCCGCAGCGCTTCGCGGCTCGTTTCTTCGGGACACGCGGTGAGCATCTGCCGGGTGAGCTCCACGTGGCTCGCCACCGGATCGCGACCGAAGCCCAACCGCGTGAGCATGAGCCCGAGGTCGGGGCTAGCCATGATCCGACCGAGCTCGAGCTTGTCCGACGCTCGTTCGGCGAGAGAACGCAAGCGCCGCGTGGCGCTCACCTGCATCTTGGCCAACGACGACAGCAGCACGAGCCCTCGGACTCGTGTGCGCGCGATCTCGGGAAACTGCACCGCGAACGCCTGCGCGGCTACGCCGCCCATCGAGTGACCGACGAGGATGACGTTCTTCAGGTCGAGCGCTTCGAGCACCGTCCGTACGTCCCAGGCGAGGTTCTCGATCGAGTGGCCGCTGTCGCCACTCACCGACTCGCCGTGACCACGCGTGTCGAACGCAACCACCCGAGCACCGCGCTCCGGGAGGGACCCAAATTGCTTCACCCAGACGCGCGAGTCGATCGTCACGCCATGCGAGAGGACGATGCACGGCTGTTCAGGAGCTTGGAATCCAGAATCAAAGACCTGGAGGCTGCCGCCGTCGTGGCTCGGAAGCCGACGCTGCGACACGCTGGCCCGGAACGTCGCGAGCATCTCGTCGAGCACACCGGCGTCGGGATCAGGACGGTTGCTCAGCCCATGGCGAACCGCCCGCTGCGCGGCGTAGCCGGCTCCGACCAGTCCCGCCGCGACGCCAACCGTGACACCGGCAACTTTCAGCGCGCGTTTCCCGGCACTCATGCATCACCCAGATACACGCGAGGAACCCGGGGACCAAGCCGAGTCGTCACCTCATACGAGATGATGCCCAGCTTCTCGGCCCACTCGATGGCTGTGATCTCCTCCTCGACACCGCTGACGGCATCGGCTTGGGTCCCGAGCAGCACCACCTCATCATCCACCGCGACGGTCGGGCCCCCGCCGGCCCAATCGGAAGACAGGTCAACAAGTAATTGATCCATGGTGACCGACCCGGCGATGCGTCGCCGACGGCCACCGATGAGCACCTGGCCACCCACAAGGCCGAGGTTACGGGGGACACCGTCGGCATATCCCACTGGCACCGTGGCCACCTGTGTATCGCGGGCGGCGGTGAAGTGCCGTCCGTACGACACGCTCTCCCCGACGGAGAGCGGCTTCACGTGCGAGACCTTGGCCTTCAGCGCGAGCGCCGGACGCAACGGAACGCGTCCCGCGAGCGCTGCCGACGGCGGGATGCCGTACATCGCAATTCCACAGCGCACAAGGTTGAACCGGGCGCGCGGATGCGCGATCGCGCCAGCAGAGTTGGCTGCGTGCACGAGCGGTGGGACGCGACTGCGCGCGTGGAGCGCGGCGAGCAACGCGTCGAACCGATCGAGTTGCTGGTTGGTATACGGATTGTCGGGCTCGTCGGCCACCGCGAGATGCGTGCACACCCCTTCGAGCACGAGCTCCGAGCGACCTTCGATGCTTTCGATGAGCGCGATGGCGGCATCGGGCGCGCACCCCACTCGATGCATGCCCGTGTCGACCTTGAGATGTACCGGCAGCGGCTCAACCTTCCCCGCGTCGGCCACTGCCTGCGCAAGCGCATCGATCCCGCTGGCTGTGTAGACGACGGGCGTGAGACCTTGCGCCACAACGGCCGCGGCTGCCGCTGGGGTGGGCTCCGAAAGCACGAGGATGCGCGCATCGATCCCCGCGTCGCGCAGCGCCACACCTTCCTCCACGAGCGCAACGCCGAGCCAGGTGGCCCCTGCTTCGATCGCGGCCCGCGCCACCGGCACCGCGCCGTGCCCGTACGCGTCGGCCTTCACCACCGCGAGGAGCTCCGCCGCGGCAACCGCACCGATGAGCGTGCGCACGTTGTGACGGATGGCGTCGAGATCGATCTCGGCCCAGACCGGTCGGAAGTTCTGTGTCATGGGAAGTCCGGGCTCAGAAGCCGTGACTCACGTGGTATCGGCAACCCGACGGACAATGTCGCCGCGAGTGACGATGCCAACAAGTGTGCCGTCGGTGTCGACCACCGGCATGTGCGTGATGTCGTCGTCGTGCATCGTGGTGGCGACGTCGGACAGCGGGTCGTCGGGACCGGCGGTGGAGTACTCGGTCGTCATGAGGTCTTGCACCGTCGCGGCGACCATCTGCTTGAGCTCTTCCTCGAAGTGCTTCTGCTGGCCGGGGATCGGGAAGTCGATGCCGAACACGTTGAGCCACGTGGGCACATGAAGGTTGGTCTGGGACGCAATGAGGTCTTCGTCGCGGAGCAACCCGACGAGCTTGCCGTCGGCATCGACGACCGGCGCGGCACCGATCTTGCGATCGGCCAAGGTGTCGGCCGCTTCCTCGAAGGTCTGCTCGGGTCGGAGGGTGACCACCGTGCTCGTCATCACGTCGCGGACCGGGGTGGTGCTGGGCATCAGGTCTCCAGGTTTGGGTGGGCGTGCAGGGCTTGCAGCGCTTCAGGAATTGCCGCGACGAGGTCGCCGGCGACGAGTCCAGTATGACCGGCAACGTCGGCGGCGAGCCCATGGACGAAGGCTCCCGCAGCCGCCGCCTCGAAGGCCCCAAGGCCGCGAGCCAGGAACCCGCCGATGATCCCCGTGAGGACATCGCCGCTTCCAGCCGTGGCGAGCCACGGGCCGTCCATCCCGTTGACCGCCACCCGGCCATCGGGGTGGGCGATCACCGTGCCCGGGCCCTTCAGGAGGCCAATGCAGCCGGTGGCCGCAGCCAGCGTGCGGGCGGCGGCAATCCGATCGTCACCCACCGGCTGGCCGAGCAGGTGCTCGAACTCGCCCTCATGAGGTGTGACCACCGTGGGCGCGGTGCGCTGCTGGAGCAGCTCGGGATCGCCCGCGAACGCGTTGATGCCGTCGGCGTCGAGCACGAGCGGCAAGGGGAGGCTGCACACCAGGTCGCGCACGACCCCGCGCGTGAGTCCGGCCCTCCCGAGCCCAGGACCGACCGCCGCGGCGTGGAACTTCGCAAGGGCATCGCGCACGTCGTGGGACACACCGATGAGCGCCCCGTTGGCATCGGCCGGCATCGCCTTGGTGATGACCTCGCTCCCCGATGCACTCGCGGCGGCGGCGTGCCCGGGCACCGCGCACCAGACGATCCCGGCACCGCTGCGCATCGCCGCGTGACTCGCCAAGAGCGGCGCACCTGTCATGCCGCCCGAGCCACCGACGACGAGCAGCCCCGACTTCCACTTGTGCGTATCGGACGTGTGGAGGTCGCTCTGCTCAGGCTGCGACGACAACCATGCGTGTACGTCATCGGCCTGAGTGAGCCCGATCGATGCGGTGCTTACGTCAATGCCGATGTCGGCGACGATCACGTTGCCGCTACAGGCGCGACCAGGTTCGAACACGAGCCCGAGCTTGCGGGCCGCAAACGTGACGGTGGCAACGGCCTGCACGGCGTCGCCATGCACCGCACCCGTGAGCCCGTCGACACCAGACGGGATGTCGACCGCGACGGTGGCGATATCACCGCTTCGGCGCGCCACACGTGCGGCATCTCCTTCGAGCGCGCCACGGAAACCGGTGCCGAACATGGCGTCGATGAGCAGGTCGGCACGTTCGAGCGCCCGATCGAACGCAGCCTCCGGCATCCCCTTCGCCAGCTCGAACACCTCGGTGCGCACTCCCCAGCCGCGCAGCACGCGTGCGGCGATGAGCCCGTCGCCACCGTTGTTGCCCTTGCCGCAGACGACGACCACGCGCTTGCCGTACGCGTTGCCGAGCAGCTTGCGCACTTCCCACGCCACCGCATGCCCGGCGCGGTCCATGAGCACTTCGACGGGCGTTCCGGCCGCGATCGTGCGCGCGTCGGCGTCGGCCATCTCGGCGGGAGTGAGGATCGGCAACATGGCTTCCCTGAGAGCTCCGGGGCTCAGTCGCGACCGATGGCGATGGCGATGGCCAACGCGGTCGTCTCGGTGTGGGTGAGCGTGAGCTGCCAGTCGACGATCCCCCGTTCGTCGGCCATCTCGGCCGCCCGGCCGAACAGCGCAACCGACGGCGCGCCGCTCTTGGCCCGCACAACCTCGACGTCGCGGAGCTTGAACTTCCACAGCCCGACGCCCATGGCCTTCATCACGGCTTCCTTGGCCCCGAATCGGGCGGCCAGGCTCTTCGACGGATCCTTCTGCTTGTCGGCGTAGGCCCGTTCTTCGTCGCTGAACAGCCGCGCTGCGAACGGCTCCCCACGACGCTCCATGGCCAGTCGGAAACGATCGACCTCCACGAGGTCGGTCCCCAACCCCACGATGTTCACACTTCAACGATATTGCGTGTTGGCGGCTCGGTACCCTACGGAGGTGATCGTGTCGCACGAACACCGCTTCATCTTCATGAAGACTCGGAAGACTGCCGGCACGAGCATCGAGATCGCCCTCAGTCGCTACTGCGGTTCGGAGGACGCGATCACGCGGATCCTCCCCGAAGATGAGGCGATACGCGCCGAGCTCGGGCTCGGCCCGCAGAACTTCACGTACCCGATACCGGCGCGAAAGTGGGGCCGTAGGCACCTTGGCGACCTGGCCCGCCTGCGCCGACCCACTCGCGACCTCATGCCGCACACGAACGCGATGCGGGCACGGAGACACGTCGGTACCGACGTGTGGGATGCGTACTTCAAGTTCTGCTTCATCCGGAACCCCTGGGATCGATTCGTCTCGTCGTACTACTGGGAAGTGGACTCTCAGCACGGCAGTCACATCGAATTGTTGAGCCTCGATCACTTCTTGGCTCGTTGGAACCCAGCCCGCGACACCGCGATGTACATGCTCGACGGAAGGGTCGCGGTCGACTTCGTCGGTCGTTTCGAGCGCCTCACCGACGACCTGCGGACCGGGCTCGCGACGGTCGGCATCGAGTACGACGGTTGGCTGCCCACTGCGAAGGCGACCACCGGACGCAACCGGCGCTCGTACCGAGACGTGCTCGAACCCCATCACGTCGAGTTCATCCGCGAGCAATGCCGCGACGAGATCGAGCGCTTCGGCTACGAGTTCTGAGGGCTCGAGTACTGGCGCGATCACTGTCGTGCGGGTGGATCGGGCCCGTTCCACCCGGCGGCGGGGACGAACCGCTTGTTGGTGCTTTCGCCGACGAGTCGAAGCTTGTGGGCGTGCTTGTAGCGGTGGTGGTACTTGCACAACGGGTTCAGGTTCGAGAGTCGGGTGGGTCCGCCTTCGGACCAGGGCAGGTTGTGGTCGGTCTCCAGATGTCGGCTGACATCGCAGCCTTCGATCACACACTGGGAGTACAGCTCGGCGAGTGCGGTCTCCAACACCGCGGGCACCTTGCGGCCGAGGTGCACGACGGAGTGCACATCGACGCCGTCGGTGACGATCGCCTTGAAGAACGCGTTCTGGGCCATCCGCAACGCCACCGTCACCGGGATGGGACCGGTGCCGACGATCTCGCACACCTCCCCAGGCTCGGTCCACCCGCGCAGCGCCGCGGCGTCGAGCCGCACGACCACGGTCGTGTCGGCGCCTGACGATTTCGCGGGTGCCCGCTGGCCAGCAGAGGCTTCGGCCATCGCGACCAATGCATCGAACGCATACGCCTCGGGCCGCTCGTACTCGCCGGTCTTGCGCGCGGCGGCGAACAGCTCCTTTTCGAACGGGACGAGCTGGGCCATGATCCGCGCCGTGGCATCGACTGGGCCGCGCACGTCGATGCGGCCGGTGCCGTCGGGATCCTCGAAATGCCGGATCGACCGCGCTTTGCGGATGCGTTCGTAGTTCGCCATCTCATCGGGACGCGCCGCCGCGCGTACCCGCGCGCACCGGTCTTTGAGCGTCTTCATCCCGTCACGCGCCGCGCTACGCAACAGCTCGCGTTCGGCATCCGGGTCTGCGCTCGCGGCAGCGGCGACCTCGTTGGCCTGCGGACCCGAGAGGCGCCCGGCCCGCATCGCCGCCGCCGTCGCGGGCAGCTCGACCACCCGCTCGGCGGTGTCCAACGTCGCCCGCGCCGCCCCCACCGACGTGCCCAAGAGTGAGGCGAACCAGGTGGCCGCATCGCGGTGAAACCCGCCGGCCCACGCCCCCGTCACCTTCACCCGCTGCACCGCGAACGCAGTGCCGGCATCGACCAGCTTGCGCGCCTCGGCGAACTGCTCCACCAACCGGCGGGCCTGCCGCCCATCCAGGACGTCGGCATCGAGCTCGGCCACACCCGCACGAATGAGCTCGAGACCCTGAGCGATCTTGGCGGACATGACACACCTCCCCGAGGAGCGAGTGGAACCTCAAACTGGGGGAAGTGCTCCCGGCACCCTACACGAACATATGTTCGCAAGTCAAGCCGGGAGGCAAGAAAATCTTCCGGAAATTGTCGGCGCTCAGTTGTCGTTGCAGGTACCGCCGAGGGCGACCACCCGTCTGCCAATGGCATGGGAGTACGTCCACGGCGGGAAGGTGTCGCGGGTCCAGCGAACACGGCCCGTCCATGCGTCGGGTCCGATGAGTTGCAGATCAAACGCGCCGTCGGCAACTACCTTCGTTCGCCAGCGTTCCTCCCCGGTCTCTTCGTCCACCGCGCCAAGCGTCGACGGAACCGAACCTCCCCCGCATGGCACTCGAATCCTTCAGAGTACGACCGAGCGTGTGGCAGGAGACTGCGGCAGCCTCAACCTGGGTGGTCGGCCCTGACGCGTTCGTTGGCCTCGGCGAAGACGCGGCGGGTGTGGTTGACGTCGTACGGCCGTTCCTCGAGCGATTCCGGGTCCCATTCGCTGCGCGGCTGGTGGAAGAAGTCGCCCCCGTACACGTGGATCGCACCCGTGTATCTGGAGAGTGGATTGGCCACCGAGTGGATGGCGTCATCGCCGAGAAGGACGACCTCACCT
>CAMDCC010000069.1 GCA_945889545.1 Bifidobacterium breve
GGAGGGGAAGCTCTCCCTCCGCTTCGACGCTCGACTTCATGAAGAGATGAACCGCTCGATCAGATGGACGGTGATGGCGCTCTTCGGCGGCCTCGCTGTGATCGGCGGCGCGGCTACGGGCATCGCCGCCATCGTCTCGTAGCCCACTCGCCTGTCTGGTCTGACGGCTCGGGTGGCGACTCCGTAGATTGTCCCCCGAGCAGGGGGTGGTCATGACACGGCAGGTGCGCAGGTTGAGGCTCGTCACTGTCGCGGCGCTCGTGCTCGCGACCATGATGCTCGGGTCCTGCTCGAAGATCTCTGACCTCACCGACGGCCTGGCCGAGAAGGTCGGCCGTTCTGCTGACGAAGTGGCGGAGCAGCTGGAGGAGCTGGCGGACGAGACCGGGCGCACCGTCGACGATCTGGCCCGCGACGCCAAGGCGCTGGCCGACGACCTGCCGCTCGACACGATCGATCGCATTCGCCGACTGGCATCGGGATTCGGCATCGGCAGTGCAATCGCGATCGACTTGGTGTGCGGTGCGCTCGACAAGGTGGGCGACGACGGCGAGGTGTCGACCGAGGAGCTCGCGACTGTTCTCGCGAGCGAGGCCGTCGAAGCGGGCATCGACAACGCCACTGCGTATGCCGCGCAGGTGTCCGAGATCCTCTTGGACGGCGATGCCGACAACGAGTACGACGTGAGCAACCTGGCGCTCGATCAAGTACGCACGTGCGTGCTCGAGCACGTGTGATCCATTCGTCGAGTAGAGCCGAGAAGAGAGAGGAACCAGGAACATGGGTTTGTTGGACGGCAAGGTGGCGATCGTCACCGGCGCGGGGCACGGCGTAGGGCGCGGCGAGGCGTTGGAGCTCGCGAACGAGGGCGCCAAGGTTGTGGTGAACGACCTCGGTGGCTCGTCGATGGGTGAGGGCTCCGACCAGCGCTCAGCCGTTGAAGTGGCCGCGCTGATCAACAGTCGTGGTGGGGAGGCCGTCGCCAACTTCGACGACGTCGCCGACTTCGCGGGCGCCAAGCGGATGATCGACCAGGCGGTCGCGGCGTTCGGGCGGCTCGACATCCTCGTGAACAACGCGGGGATCCTGCGCGACAAGATGATCTTCTCGATGACCGAGGAAGACTTCGACTCGGTCATTCGAGTGCACATGAAAGGCACATTCGCGCCCATGCACCACGCATCGGCGTACTGGCGGGAGCAGTCGAAGGCCGGCAACCAACCGCGCGCCGCGATCATCAACACCGCGTCGGGCGCGGGGCTCCAGGGCAACATCGGACAGACCAACTACGGCGGCGCGAAGGCCGGGATCGCGGCGATGACGATCGTCGCCAGCCTCGAGCTCGCCCGCTACGGCGTGCGCGCCAACGTGATCTGTCCTGGTGGCATGACGCGTCTCGCGGGCACCATCGTGAAAGACCTCGAGCTCAAGGAGCCCGAGGAGTACACGGAGTACACGCCGATGAACCCGGCCAACTCGGCGCCGATGGTGGCGTGGCTCGCATCCGATGAGGCCATCACCGTGACGGGCCAGGTGTTCCGCGCCGTCGGCAACTCGATCGCGCACTACGTGCCGTGGACGGTGGGCACCGAGATCATCAGCAAGGACCAAGGCAAGTGGGTGCCGTCCGACATCGGCAACGAGGTCTACGCGCGGATCTTCAAGAGCCGCCACCCGGGCCTGCAGATGGGCGGCTGACGGTTCCCGATGCATCTGGCGTGGGGTGAGGAAGAAGAGCGGTTTCGCGCCGAGCTCGGCGCGTTCCTCGACGCGCACGCGCCTGCTGAGGCCATCGGCCGTGGGATGGAGCCAGAGACCCACGGCGGCATCCCGCTATGGGCGCGCGAGTGGCAGGCCACGCTCTTCGACCACGGCTGGCTCATCCCGAGCTACCCACCGGAGCTCGGCGGCCGCAATGCCACCGACGTGCAGACGCTCGTGTACTTCGAGGAGCTCGCGGCCCGCGGTATCCCGAGGGCGCTGCACTTCCCCGGTCACGCGATCGTGGCGCCGAGCCTGCTGGAGTTCGGCACCGACGCACAGCGCGAGCTTGTGCCGGCCGCGATCCGGGGCGACACCGTGTGGTGCATCGGGATGAGCGAGCCCGGTGCGGGGTCCGACCTCGCGGCGATGCGCACGCGTGCGACATTGGACGGCGACCACTTCGTGGTGAACGGCCAGAAGGTGTGGACGTCGTACGCCATGTGGTCGCAGATGTGCATGCTCTACGTGCGCACCGGCGACACCGACTCCAAGGCGCGCGGGATCAGCGTGCTGATCCTCGATATGACGACGCCCGGCATCGACATCCGCCCGCTGCGGCAGTCGGCTGGCGGCACCGACTTCGCCGAGGTGTTCTTCACCGACGTGGTCGTGCCGAAAGAGAACCTCATCGGCGAGATGAACGACGGGTGGCGCGTCACGATGGGCTCGCTCGCCCATGAGCGTGCCGGACTCTGGCTCGAGTGGACGGGCGCGCTCGACCACGTGTTCCGACGCACGGTCGACGAGGCGCGAAGGGTTGGTGCGCTCGAGGACGAGGTCGTGCGCTACCGGCTCATGGCGCTCTACGAAGAGGTCGGTGGTCTGCGGGCGCTCGGGTACAAGGGATTCGCGAGCTACGAGAAGTCGGGCGCGGCGCCGGAGCACGCGCTGCTCAAACTGGCGACGTCGGAACTGCGCAAGCGAATCGCGCAGCTCACCAACGAGATCGCCCCGTCGCCCGAGAACCGCCGCGAGGTGCTCGGCACCTTCGCGGGCACGATCGGTGGCGGCACGTCGGAGATCCAACGCAATGCCATCGCCCGCGTGCTCGGGCTGCCGAGGGGCTACTAGGTGGACTTCACGCTCTCACCCGATCAGGAGCTGTTGCGTGACACCGGTCGCGCGCTCGTACGCGAGCACTGCCCCGCTTCCTTGGTGCGGGCATACGCGGAGGATCCGTCTGTCGCGGATGACCTCACCGCGCGACTCAGTGAGTTCGCCGGCCTTGTCGCCGGTCCGGCCGTCGACCTGTGCCTCTTCCTCGAGGAGATGGGTGCGGCGCTCGTACCCGGTCCCTTCGTGCCGACGGTTGCTGCGTTTGCGCCGATCGTTGCTGCGGTCGGTGCGAACGACGTGTTCGAGAGCGTCGCCGCGGGGGAAGCGACCGGGACGGTCTGGTCACCCTCGCCAGTCGAGCTGCACGCGCCGGCAGGCGACCGGGTCGAGTTCGTCGCAATCGCCGTCGAGGGCGGCGACATCTGTGTTACCGACCAGTTCGAGCTGGCTCCGCTCGAGGTGTTCGACCTGTCACGGCCCCAGTTCGACGCCAAGGTGTTTGACGCCAAGGTGTTCGACGCCAAGGTCACCGGCGACAGCGGCACGATCGGGCACGGCTCGTACGCAGCGCTGTACCGAGCGACGGTGGCGTTCAGCGCGGAGCTCATCGGGACGACGCGATGGATGTTCGAGACGACGCTCGAGTATGTGAAGACCCGCGAGCAGTTCGGCCGTCCGATCGGGTCGTTCCAGGCGCTCCAGCACCGTCTCGCCGACATGTCGTTGCTCTACGAGCGCGCGTGGAGCAGCGTGTACTGGGCCGCGATGGCCATCGACGCCGACGACGACGAGCAACACCGTGCGGTACACGTGGCGAAGTCGAGTGCGAGCGAGGCTGCCCGTCACATTGCAGGAGAGGCGGTGCAGATGCACGGGGGCATCGGCGTCACCTGGGACCACGATCTGCACCTCTATATGCGCCGCGCGTTCATGTCGGAGGAAGTCCTCGGCACCACGGCGTGGCACCGCGCCCGGCTGGCCGATCTCGTGTTGCAGGAAGGGGGACAGCATGAGTGACGACTCGCCACAGGGGGAGAGCGGGTTCGCGGAGCGGATGTTCCCCGCGCCGGTCGACCGCGGCGTCGCACTCCCGGACCGCGCCGTCAGCACCGTGGTGTCGGGCGTCGACACCGCCGAGCTCGGCTCGTGGCAGGGCAATCCTGAACATGGAGGGAAGTGGTACGAGGGTGGCGGACGGGTCGGCGAGAAGGCCGTCGAGCGCATCGTCATCTATCCACCGACTGCCGGCGTTCAGACCCAGGGCGATCCGTTCGAGCCGGTGCGCATCGGGTTCCTCATCGACATGGACCTCGGCCAGCTCCTCGCCGACTGCATCGATCCATACATCCTGGCGATCGAAGACTCGCTGAACGAGGGCATCTTCGACCGGCCGATCGAGCTCTTCACCGTCGATGCCCGTGGCCTGCCGCGCGAGAACTTTACGAAGCTCATCGCGGGATATCAGCGGTTGGTCGACGAGGGCTGTGTGGTCGTGATCGGGCCGTTCATCGCCGACAACTCCGAGACACTCATGCCGTACGCGAACGCGGCCGGCGTGCCGGTGCTGCTGTGGACGGGCACCACGCGGGCGTTTGGCGAGTTCGTGTTCACCGTGGCCAACGGCGACATCCCGACCGAGTCGGTGATGTGCGCCAACTGGTTGCTCGACCAGGGGTACAAGAAGATCGGATTCCTGTGGGAGAAGGGTTCGGCGAGCGACATGTACGCCGACTACTTCCGGCGCACCGCGCTTCGGCTCGGTCTCGAGATCACCAAGGAGGTGGTCCTCGACTTCAATCCCAAGAACATGAAGGAGTCGCTCGCGGAGATGCGTGACCTCGGCACCGAGGCCGTCGCGCACGTGGGCTACGGGTACTCCACCATTCACTATGCGAAAGCGTTCCAGGAGCTCGACTGGGATCCGCCGCGCATCATGGACACCGCGTTCATGTTCTATTCGAACTCCAACGAATGGGCGGCCGGGCTCGAGGGTTGGCATGGCATCGACCAGCTCGGCGAAGACGGCACCAACCCGAACTACGAGGCGATGTGCGAGCGGTTCCAGGCCCGCTTCGGCCGGCTCTCGCGCAACGTGGTGGTGGCGCTCGCGTACGACACCGCGCGCGTCGCGATGCAGGGCATCGCCAACGCGCGCATCCCGACGCCCCGGCACGTGAAGGAGGGGCTCGAGATGATCAAGTGGATGCCGTGTACAAACGGCGGGCCGTCGTGCTACATCACCTTCGCGGAGTACGACCCCCGCGGATACAAGGGCGACTTCCTCACCATCCGCGAGCTGCGCGACGGCGAGCTGCACTTCCGCGGCTACTACCGCCCGCAATGGCCCTCGAATCGAACGCCTCGTTAGATCTCGGCGCTGTGTCACACCTCCCCGCGAGGATGAGTCCAGACACTTCCCGGCACTTCCCCGGTGCAACGAACCCGAGGAGATGCGACAATGGCTATCGATGAGGCACGGCGATACGAACTGCACGAGGCCGCCCGGCGAACGCTGGGCGACGTGCCGGGAGACACGCTGATGGAGATGCTTCCGCCAGTCGGTTGGGCCGATGTCGCCACGAAGCGTGATCTGGCCTTGATGAAAGACGACCTGGCCGTGATGAAGCTCGACTTTGAGCGACAGCTGGCAATGCTCGAGATCAAGATGCAGTCGATGGTCTTGGCATCCGAGCACCGGCTGATCTTCTGGATCGTCGGCTCGTTGGCGGGCGGCCTCAGCATCGCGGTCGCTGTCGCGCGCTCCGTCTGACCTACGGCTCCTCGGTCCCGAACGGCAGCTCGTCGCCGGCGGCGGCCATCTTCTTGCCCTTCGGCTCGGGTGTCGAGCGCAGGAAGTGCTTGCCGAGCGCGTCGGTCTGGCGTTGGTACGACGAACCCTGGCCGGAGTCGCCGTAGAAGATGGTGGGCTCGGCGAGCATGCGCTCGAACGTGAGCTTGCAGACCCGCTGGCCGTTCTCGATGCTGAACGGCACGTCGTGGGCTCGCACTTCGAGCGCGGCGCGGGCGCCATGGGAACCGCCGCCGCGCGCAAACCCGAAGCCGGGATCGAAGAAGCCCGCGTAATGCGTGCGCAACTCGCCGCTCGTCGGGTCGTACGCGGTCATCTCTGCGGCGAGGTCGGGCGGGATCGACACCGCCTCGTTCGACATCAACAGGTAGAACTTCCGCGGCGACAACACCACGCGGTCCGCCTCTTCGCGGTGCACCTCCTCCCAGTACGGCGCCGGCGGCACGGCACCGTCCTTGGTGAGGTCGAGTGCCGGCGCGTGCTCGCGGGCGCGGTAGCCAACGCGTCCGTCCTTGTCGCCCCGGAGGTCGAGGCCGAGGAACATCCCGTTGCTGAGCGCGAGCTCATCGGCGGGGATCGGCTGGCCGTTCTCGTAGAGGAGGGGTACGCGACTGTGGTGCTCGCGCACCTCGTCGTCGGTGAGATCGGCCCGGCCCACCGATAGGCGCACCTGGTTCAAGGTGAGGTCTTCGCGCACGCGCACCGGGAACGACAGCGGCACCACTTCGAGGTAGAGCTCACCCTCGTAGCCGGCCTCGATCTCGTCGAAGCGATAGCTGCGGTCGGTGATGATGCGAGTGAACACGTCGATGCGTCCGGTGGAGCTCTTCGGGTTTCCCTTCGCCCGCACGTTCGGCGGGAGGCGCAGCCGTTCCTTCAGCGGGATGAGGTACGGCCGCTCCGGTTCGAGCAGCACACCCTCGCCGGTGAGGCTGAACGTGTCCTCGATGAACGCCTTGGCCTTGCGCGCCACCGGCTCGGTATCGGGCAGGAAGCTGCACCGGATGCGGTGGGCCACCTCGCCGAGGCGCAGGTCGAGGCTCGCGGGTTGGAGGTTGGCCTCGGGGATGTCGGAGTCGGCGGCGATCACCCCGGCGCTGATCGCGTCGCTCAGCAGCTGGTTCGGCAGCACACCCTCGCGATCGGACGGGAGGTTCAGTGCCGGAGCCACCCGCTGATCGTACCGACCGTTCCTCCAGAGCGGGTGAGGCGGAGCGCTCGGCTACGTCACGGTCGCGAGCCCGCGAGTAGAACGTGGGGGCCAAGGGGAGGTCCACCGTGATCGCATCCGTGCACATCGCCGAAATCAGCCGCCGCGCCGCGTTGGGTGTGCTGCGCAAGGCCCCGACCGCTGAGAAGGTTCCGGGGTTGCGCTACGCCAACACCGCGCTGGCCGCTCCGCTCAGCGGCTCGCTGCTCGCGGCGCCCCAGTTCGGGCGCGCCGGCCTCGTCGCCTTCTGGGACGACGAGGCTTCGCTCGACCACTTCCTTGCCGAGCACCCCACCGCGCAGGCGTTGGCCGACGGTTGGCGCGTGCGACTCGAGCCGCTGCGCATGCACGGGAGCTGGCCGGGCGTGCCCGACGACCTGCCCCGGTCGCGCACGGTCGACCACGACGGGCCCGCCGCCGTCCTCACGCTTGGGCGCCTGAAGTTCAACCGCGCCCTGGCGTTCCTCCGCACCAGCGCGAAGGCCGAGGGCGCGGTGGTGAACGCGCCCGGGATGCGCTGGGCGACGGGCCTCGCCAAGCCGCCGTTCGTGTGCACCTGCTCGCTCTGGGAGTCGGATGAGGCGGTGCGCGCGTACGCCTACAGCGATGCGCCGCCTGAGCATTCGAACGCGATCACAACCGACCGCGCGAAGGGGTTCCACAAGCAATCGGCGTTCATCCGGTTCCGTCCGTTCGGCTCCGAAGGCAAGCTCGACGGCCGCAACCCACTCTCTGAGTCGTGGATGGCGGGGTGAGGGTTCCGGCATGACGATCAACAAGCTGTTGATCGTGCGGGGCTTGCTCGCGATCCTCATGACCGTGTTCGCAGTGATCGCGTTCAGCGACGGCCGAACGGAGATCGGCGTGATCATGGCGTTGTTCGTCATCGTCAACGTGGTGCTCATCATCTCGATCGCCACCAAGCACAACGACTTCAGGTGGCGACTCCTGGGGATCTTCCGCGCCCGACGGTGACCGGCGAGAAGCTCAAGGCCGCGTTTCTCGCGACCGAGGTGTTCGTCGACCTCGACGGCGCCGACTCCCTGGAGCAATGGATCGACGCCAGTGAGGTCGCAGGTCGCCTCGGCGGTCCACTCTTCGTGCTCACCGCACACAATCCGGCCAGCGAGGTGCGTCCCGACGCCGAGAACGAGCAGCAGAACGCCGCGCTCAAGGCCGACATCGAGGCGCTGGGCTTCGCTCCGTACGACGCGATCGGCAAGTCACCCGACGGTTCGTGGTTCGAACCCGGCTTCGCGCTCATCGGAGTTGACCTCGCTACGGCGAACGAACTCGGCAAGAAGTACGGCCAACACGCGATCTTCGAAATTCACCCCGACCGAGTGATCGTCCAAGCCTGCGACGGTAGCTACCGCCGAGAACGCCCCGCCGGGAAGGCGAACCCCGGCTGATCCCCGCATGTCGCACCCTCATGCGAGGCTGGCGGTCACGCCTCGGGAACCGGGCGGCGCCGCGGCGAAAAGTTCCCCTGCTCGCTTCATCTACTGTGAGGCGAACATGCCCGACGATCGATCTCGCATGGAAGTGGTTCAGGCTTTGTCCGAGAAGCTCAGTCCGCAGGTTGCTGCCGCACTCATGGAGTGTGTGCCGCCCTTCGCGTGGACCGAGATCGCCACGAAGCACGACTTGAACGAGTTCGAAACGAGGATGGGACTCCGGTTCGAGATCCTCGAAACCAAGTTCGAAGCGCTCGACGCCAAGCTCGAAGGGCGACTCGAGGGCTTTGAGGGTCGACTCCTGGGCTTCGAAGGTCGCCTCGAAGGTTTTGAGGGTCGCATGACCGCGCTGATCCAGGAGAAGTTGTCGGCGCAGAACCGAACGCTGCTCATTGCGGCCGCCGCGGCCATCATCGGCAGCATCGCGGCCAACCTCATCGGCTGAGTCGAGCGGCGCGTCAGCCCTCGGGTGGGGCGGCCATTGCTGCGAGCACCTCTTCCATGAGCTGCGCGCGCGGTGGCATACCGGGCACTTGCTTGGGTGGTTCCGGGTTCACGGCTTCGGAGATCGAGTCCCACCGCGTCGACGCGATCGGCATCCACGCCGGGTGGGTGAGGATCCAGAAGCGGTCCTCCTCGATGCATGTCGCGACCAAATCGGCAACGGCGGCAGGCGTCAGGCCTTCGTCGAGTGCGCGGCGCAGGTGCGGCTCGACCGCGCTCAGTGCGGCGCCCGCCGGCGGAACGTCACCTTCGCCGGTCCAGTTGCGCTCGGCGTCGATGAGCGCCGTGTTCACCCACCCCGGGCACAGCACGCTCACGCCCACGTTCAAGTTGGCGGCGCGCATGTCGTGGTACAGGTTCTCGGTGATGGCGACGACGGCGTGCTTCGTGGCGTCGTAGATCGGGTTGAGTCCAGGGAACAAGCCCGCCATTGACGCGGTGTTGACGATGTGACCGCGTCCGCCGATCGCCATGTGCGGCATGAACGTGCGGATGCCGTAGATCACACCCCAGAGGTTCACCCCGAACACCCACTCCCACGCCTCGATGGGGCCGAGCCACGGATCAGAGCGCGACACCACGCCCGCGTTGTTGCAGACCACGTGCACGCCACCGAAGCGCTCCACGGTCGCGTTCGCGAGGGCTTGTACCTGGTCTTCCTTGCTCACGTCGGTGGGCACACCGAGCACCTCACCGCCGTGTGCGGCGAGACGCGCAACGGCGTCGTCGAGTGCGCCCGGTTCCACGTCGGCGGTGACCACGTGCATGCCCGCCTTGGCGAACCGCTCGGCGAGCGCATAGCCAATGCCGCTTGCCGCACCCGTCACGACGGCGACGTCGCCCTTCTCGAGCTTCATGTGGGTCCTCCTCAGAAGATCAGCTTCAGAAATCAGGTTCAGAAATCAGGTTCAGAAATCAGGTTCAGAAATCAGCGCAAGAGCACGAAGAACGGCACGCCGGCGCGCTCCCATCGCTGCGTGGTCTCTTCGAGGATGGAGACGACCATGGACCACTCCGGGCTCGACTCGTAGCCGACGTGGTGCTCGTACAGCAGCACGTAGCCCGCAGCCGGTGCCCACGACAGGTCGCCGAGTGAATCGGCGAGCGCGTCCCAGTTGTTGCCGAACCACTCGGGAAAGTCGCACGCTGCCGCGATCGCCGCGAGGAACGTCGCCTTGTCGGACACGCCGACACCGTCGAGTCGGAAAAGCTGCCAACCCCGCTCTGCGATGAGGTTGCCGATGACCGCGGGTTCGGTGTTGTCGTCGATCTCATAGACACCCGGTGCGGCCGTGCCTGCGAGCACCTCGGTGAGCAGGGTCACGACACGATCTCCCGGAACGACTCGTAGTGATCGTCGGTGTAATAGCGCTCACCGTCCGCCCCGGCCACGATGCGGCGCGCCCCGCGGTCAGGCGAGCCCGGCGTCTCCACCGTGTACTCCCGGTAGTGGCTCGACCCGCGGCTGGGCAGGATCCCTTCGCGGTTCTGGAAGATCCCACCGTCCTGCGGGTACGCGAACGGCCCGTCGTCCTCGAGGAGCGCGAGCACCTCGACGGCTTCGTTCGGCAGCTCTTGGACCGAGACCGTCGGGAGGTCGCTGTGCCGACTCGGCTCTGATGCCGGCGCGGTGGCGGTCGGAGTGGACGTGTTGTTGTCCGAGCCGTCCTGTTGCAGGATGACGGTCGCTGCGACTGCAACAACCAACGTCGCAAGAGCAACAAGAACCGGACGAACACGCTTCGACATCGGTGCAATGTCTACCCCGATCAGCAGTCACAGCTGATGGCCGTGCGTGTCGCCGCCGGTATGATCATGAGTATGACCGGTGTTGTGAAGATCACCGTGAGTCTTCCCGAGGAGTTGGTCTCCAAAGCCCGCCGCGCGGTCGAGGTTGGTCAGGCGGCGAGCGTCAGCGCCTACGTGGCCGAAGCGCTCCGGCACCAGCGAATCAGCAGGGAAGAGTTCCTCGCCGATCTCCACGAATCTCTCGAGCAGTCCGGAGGGCCGCCGACGCCCGAAGAGCAGGCCTGGGTGGAGAAGGTTCTGCAAGGGTGACCAGCCTCACGCTCGACGCCGGCGCGCTCATTGCCTACGAACGGCGCGGGCGGCGTCTCGAGCTGATCCTCGACGATGCGGTGGCCGGTGGCGGACAGATCTCGATCCCAGCCGGTGTGCTCGCACAGGTGTTTCGTGACGGTTCGCGCCAGGCTCGGCTCGGTACATTGCTCGACCTGGAGGCAACCAATGTGGTGCCACTCGACGAGCAGTCGGCTCGCATCATCGGAGTCATGTGTGCAGTGACCGGGGCCACCGACGTGGTCGACGCATCGGTTGTGCTCTGTGCTCGGATGCGTCGACAGCTCGTGGTCACGAGCGATCGTGACGACCTGCTCCGCTTCGATCCTGGTCTGAGGGTCGTGGAGGTCTGAGGGTCGTGGAGGTCTGAAGGTCGTGGAGGTCTGAAGCCCCGTTCGTCGCGTTACGCGTCGGCGCCGTGGGAGGGGCTGCGCGCGGTCATGCCGCCGTCGACCCGCAGGCACTCGCCGGTCACGAACGCACTCTCGTCGGACGCGAGGTAGGCGACCGCCGCCGCGATCTCCTCGGGGTAGCCGAGGCGACCGACGAGGTGGCTCTTCGTGTAGCGGCGCAACGTGTCGCCCATCGGGCCGCCGAGCGCGTCCTGGGTGTCTTTGGCTACCACCACGCCGGGCGCGATCGCGTTGCACCGGATGTTGCGATCGCCGTAGGCGGTGGCCACGTACTTGGTGAGCGCGACCACGCCCGCCTTCGACGTGCCGTACGCCGCAAGCGAGGTGCTGCCGTAGAACGCCGCGGCTGACGCGGTGTTCACAATCGCGCCGCCGCCGCGCTCGAGCATCGCAGGGATCGCCAACCGGCAGCCCAGCATCGGTCCGGTGAGGTTGACGGCGAGCACCGTGGTCCAGGTGTCGAGCTCCATCGTCACCACATCTTGGTCAATCATGTTGAGCGAGATCGCGGCTGCGTTGTTGTGCAGCACGTCGAGACCGCCGAACGCGCCGACGGTGTCACCCACCATGCGCTCGACCGCGTCAGGGTCGGCCACGTCAACGCCCTGTGCGCGCGCCGTGCCTC